>JBKBSH010000098.1:0-7443 GCA_046291795.1 Burkholderiaceae bacterium
CTCGGCCACCGGCATGCCCTCGAAGCGCTTCTCGATGCCCTTGTGCACGTAGCCCAGGCGTTCTTCGAGCCGCAGCACCTTCTCGCCGACGATCGAGAAGCGAAAGTGCCCCGGCTCGATGATGCCGGCGTGGATCGGCCCGACCGGGATCTCGTGCACGCCGTCGCCGGCGACCGTCACGAACGGGTAGCGTTCCTGCTCGATGTCGAAGGTCCGCGCGCCGTCGGCTTCGCGCCGCAGCGGAAAGAAGTCGGCCGGCCACGCGCCGTGCCGCAGCCAGGGGCGCTCGTCGTCGGCGCCGCGTGCGCGCAGGCCGAGCAGGTCGAAGACCGCGCGCTGCATGCGTGTGGCCGCGGGGTAGTACTTCGAGACATCCGGATATTCGGTATCGCCGCCGAGCGCAAGACGCACACAGGCGAGCGCATCGGTTGCGGCATACGCGGCGCAGACGACGAAGTCCCCATCCACGTCGCGCCGGTCGCTGCCCCACAGCGCGACCAGGCGGTCGCCGGCGCGCGCAAACATCTGCGCGGCGGCCGACCATTGCCCTTCGGTCGAGTCGGCCACAACGCACGGCACCGCGCCGGCGGCCGCGCGAAACACCAGCGGTGCCTCGGCGATGCGCATGTCAGCCTCCGGCGACCAGGCGCGCGGCCTGCTGGTACCAAGCCTCCAGATACGGCGGCACGTACAGCCCGAGCATCAGCGCCAGCCCCAGATGCAAGAATACCGGAACGAGCGCCGGCGGATGCGCGAGCGGCTTGACCGTCGTCTCTCCGAACACCATCGGCTGCACCTTCGCCAGCACGGCGGCGAAGGCCACGCCCAGCGCGAGCAGCAGCAGCGGCGTGGTCCACGGGAACTCGCGCATCGCCGTCGTCAGGATCAGGAACTCGCTGGCGAATACGCCGAACGGCGGCATGCCGAGGATCGCCAGCGTGCCGATCATCAGTCCCCAGCCGACGGTCGGATTGACGCGGACGAGCCCGCGGATGTCGTCCATGATCTGCGTGCCGGCCTTCTGCGCCGCGTGGCCGACGGCGAAGAAGATGGCCGACTTCACCAGCGAATGCACCGTCATGTGCAGCAGGCCGGCGAAACTGGCGATCGCCCCGCCCATGCCGAACGCGAACGTGATCAGCCCCATGTGCTCGATCGACGAGTACGCGAACATCCGCTTGATGTCGCGCTGGCGCGAGAGGAAGAAGGCCGCGAGCACGACCGACAGCAGGCCGAAGCCCATCATCAGGTCGCCGGCGAAGCGCGTGGCCAGCGCGCCGTCGGCGAGCACCTTGCAGCGCAGGACCGCGTACAGCGCGACGTTCAGCAGCAGGCCCGACAGCACCGCCGAGATCGGCGTCGGGCCCTCGGCGTGCGCATCGGGCAGCCAGTTGTGCAGCGGCGCGAGCCCGACCTTGGTGCCGTAGCCGACCAGCAGGAACACGAAGGCGAGCGCGATCACCGTCGGCTCCAGTTGCGCCTTCACCGCGTCGAGATTCGTCCACAGCAGCCCGCCGCCTTCGGCGCCGATCACGCGCTCCGCCGCCAGATACAGCAGGATCGTTCCGAACAGCGCCTGCGCGATGCCGACACCGCACAGGATGAAGTACTTCCATGCGGCTTCGAGGCTCGCCGGCGTGCGGTACACCGCCACCAGCAGCACGGTCGCCAGTGTCGCCGCCTCCATCGCGACCCACAGCAGCCCCATGTTGTTCGTCGTCAGCGCCAGCAGCATCGTGAAGGTGAACAGCTGGTACATGCTGTGATAAAGGCGCATGCGCGGCGGAGTCATCTTGCCGTGGTCGTGTTCGATGCGCATGTAAGGCCGCGAGAAAAGCGCGGTGGTGAACGCGACGAACGCGGTCAGCGTCACGAGGAAGACGTTCAGCGAATCGACGAAGAACTGCTCGTGCAGGACGAGGATCGGCCCGCCGGCGATGATCTGCGCCGTCAGCGCCGCCGCGGCGAGAAACGTCGCCAGGCTGAACGCGACGTTGACCTCCGAGGCGATGTTGCGATGCCCGGTGGCGCCGAGGACGGCCGCGCCCGCGAGCGGAATGCCGAGGAGGGCGGCGAGCGCTTCCATCGTCACTCCTCCTTGAGCTTCTCGAGATGGCGGATGTCGAGGCTGTCGAACTGCTCGCGGATCTGGAACATGAACACGCCGAGGATGATCATGCCGATGAGCACGTCGAGCGCGATTCCGAGTTCGACCACCATCGGCATTCCGTAGGTCGCGCTCGTGGCTGCGAAGAACAGCGCGTTTTCCATCGCCAGGAAGCCGATCACCTGCGGGATCGCCTTGCGGCGCGTGATCATCATCAGGAACGCCAGCAGCACGCAGGCGAGCGCGATGCCGAGCGTGCCGCGAGCGACCGACGCCGACAGTCCGGAAATCGGCAGCGCCAGGTTGAACGCGAAGATCACGAGCACGATGCCGGCGAGCATCGTCGTCGGGATGTTGATCAGCGTCTCGACGTCCCAGCGCACGTCCAGCCGCTCGATCATCCGGTGCAGCAGCCACGGCATCAGCAGCACCTTCAGCACGAAGGTCAGCGCCGCCGAGTAAAACAGATGCGGCTGGTCGGTGAAGTACGCCATCACCGTGGTCGACGCGGCGAGCGTCGCCCCCTGCAGCGTGAACAGGTGGATCAGCGAAAGCACGCGCCGCTGCGCGAGCAGCCCGAACGACAGCAGCAGCAGCACGGCGGCGAACAGGTTGATCAGTTGCGTGACCAGCGAAGGCATCGCCTACGCTCCGAGCAGAAAGTGCACGAGGATGCCGATGACCGCGAGCAGGAACGCGCCGGCCAGAAACTCGGGCACGCGGAAGATCCGCATCTTGGCCGAAAGCGTCTCGATCAAAGCGAGCAGCGCACCACCGATCGCGAGCTTGCCGACCAGAACCGGCAGTGCGAGCAGGACGCCCACGGGATCCTGCACCTGCGCGATGCCCCACGGAAAAAAGATCGCCAGGCCGACGCACGAATACGCGAACAGCTTCAGGCTCGCCGCCCACTCGATCAGTGCGAGGTGCCGCCCGGAGTATTCGAGGATCATCGCCTCGTGGATCATCGTCAGTTCCAGGTGCGTGGCCGGGTTGTCGACCGGCACGCGCGCGTTTTCGGCAAGCGACACCATCGTGAATGCGACGCCTGCGAATGCGAGGCTCGGGTAGATCGCGAATTGCTGGTTGGCGATCGTCTCGACGATGCTGGCGAGCGAGGTCGACTGCGTCATGAACGCCGCGGTGAACAGCACCATCAGCAGCGCCGGTTCGGCGAGAAAGCCGACCAGCATCTCGCGCCGGGCACCCAGCGTGCCGAACGCGGTGCCGACGTCCATCGCCGCCAGCGACATGAACACGCGCGCCAGCGCGAACAGGCCCACGAGCGCGATCGCATCGGCTGCCGGCGCCAGCGGCAGGTCGGTCGACAGGCTCGGCACGATGCCGCAGGCGAGCACCATCGCGCCGAACACGATGTACGGCGCGGCGCGAAACAGCGGACTCGCTGCCTCGGCGACGACCGACTCCTTCCAGAACAGCTTGTGCAGGGTGCGGTAAGGAAGCAGAAGCGGCGGTGCGCTCTTGTTCTGCAGCCAGGCGCGGCACTGGTTGACCCAGCCGGTGAGCAGCGGCGCGCCGAGCACGGCGAGCGTCACGGCGACCAGCTGGGCGACGAAGCTTTCGACCGTCATCGGAACACCAGGATCAGCATCACCAGCAGCGTGACGAAGCTGTACATGAGGTAAGTCGCGATCCGACCCTGCTGCAGCAGGCCGACGACTCGCGACAGTGCCTCGGTCACGCGCGCGATCGGCAGGTACAGCCAGTGCCACAGGTGATCGGTTGCCGATACCCGGTACACGGGTTGCTTGTCGAACGGGCTCGGCAACTGGCGCTCGATGCGGAAGAACGGTTCGAACACCTGCCGGATCGGTTGACCGAAACCCTCGGCCGTGTCCTGCATGCGGGCGTTGAGCAGCGGATAGCCGCAGTCCCACGGCGCCGCGCGCCGGATGCGGCCGTGATAGAGCCGGCGCACCAGCACGAAGGCGAGCGCGAAGCTCGCCGCCACCAGCAGCAGGAACAACAGCGGGCTATAGCTCGCGCGCTCGGGCGCCACCGGCGCAAGAAAAAGCCAGCCGTGCTCTGCCACGCGCGCACCGACACCGTCGCCCACCAGCACGCGCGTGACCGGATCGATCAGCGCGATGACCTGCGCCGGCGCCAACCCGAGCGCGACGCAGCCTGCCGCGAGCCACGCGAGTCCCGCCCTTTCCCATGCCGCCGCGTCGTGCGAGGCCGCCAGCCGCGGCTCGCGCGGCTGGCCGAGGAAGATCACCCCGAAGAACTTCACCATCACGTAGCCGCCGAGAGCGGCCACCAGCGCGACCCCGGCCGCGACGACCGGCACCAGGTTGTTGACGAACGTGTTCGGCAGTCCGAGCGTGAACAGGAAGCTCTGCAGCAGCAGCCATTCGGACACGAAGCCGTTCAGCGGCGGCAGCCCCGCCGCGGCCAGCGTGCCCGCGAGCGCGAGCCAGCCCACCCAGGGCATGTGGCGCAGCAGCCCGCCCAGCTTGCCGAGATTGCGCTCGCCGGTGGCGTGCAGCACGCTGCCTGTGCCGAGGAACAGCAGGCTCTTGAAGAACGCGTGGTTCAGCGCGTGATACAGCACGGCGGTGAGCGCCAGCGCCGCCATCGCGGCCATGCCGTAGCCGGTGAACAGCAGCGCCAGGCCGATGCCGACGACGAGCAACCCGATGTTCTCGATCGACGAATACGCGAGCAGCCGCTTCATGTCGGTCTGCACCGCGGCGAAGACGACGCCGAACAGCGCGGTGACGAGACCGATCGCCAGCGCCAGCACGCCCCACCACCACAGGTGCGTCTGCAGCACCTCGAAGGCGATGCGCAGCAGCCCGTAGATGGCGGTCTTCAGCATCACGCCGCTCATCAGCGCCGACACCGGCGACGGCGCAGCCGGGTGCGCCTCGGGCAGCCAGATGTGCAGCGGCAGGATGCCGGCCTTTGCACCGAAACCGAACAGCGCGAGCAGGAACGCGACCGACGCCCAGAATGGCGACAGCGTCTGCGCACGCATGTTGTCGAACGTGTAGTCGCCGGTGTTCGCCTGCAGTACGCCGAAGCACAACAGGATCGCGATCGCCCCCAGATGCGCGACCAGCAGATACAGATAGCCGGCGCGGCGGATGGCGGCAATCACGTGATTCGCGGTGACGAGGAAGAACGACGCGAGCGCCATCAGTTCCCACATCACCATGAAGACGTACGCGTCGTCGGCCAGCATCACCATCGCCATGCCGGCCAGGAACAGGTGATAAAGCAGGCACAGCAGCCCGGGCGGCGTGCCCTCGCCCTTGCGGAAGTAACCTGCGGCGAACGCCGAGACCCCGGCGGCAGCGGTGCCGAGCAGCACCAGGAAAAACGCCGACAGCGCGTCGAGACGAAGGTGAAACGGCAACCCGGGCAGACCGAGCGGCAGCACCGCCGTCTGCGGGCCCGCGAACGCGGCGACGGCGCCCGCTGCAGCGAGCGCGAGGCTCGCAGCAGCGCCGAGCGGGAAGAGGATGCGCGCGACGGTAAAGAAGTCGTGCAGACGCAGCACGCCGATCGCGCCGATCGCGATCCACGCGGTGATCGCGGCGAGCATCCAGTCGATCGCGAGCCAGTCCGTCGGGGCGGTCACTGCAGTCGGCCCTTACCTATCGCATCGGCTTCTTGCGCGACGCGGCCAGCAGCCACGCAGGCAACGACCGGTTGCCTGCGTGTTCGATGATGTATTCGCGGATCAGCTGCCTGACGACCTGCGACGGCGTCAGGTCCTGCGCCGCGCAGATCTCCTCGAACATCGTCTTCTTGCGCGGGTCGAGCAGCACGGTCAGGCGGGCAGTCTTGTTCTCCGGTCGGGGTGGCATGCGTGCGCGGCGCCGTGGCGATGCAATCGCATGTTAATCATATGTGAACCAAAAGCAAATGCGCGGCGGCACCGCAGCGACCGCTTTCCCGTGCCGCGTCGGCGGGGATTGATCGTCGTCAAGGCCGCCGCGCCTGCGTCGCGCTACTTCACGCGCATCCCGGGCTGCGCGCCGCTGTCGACGTCGAGCAGGTAGATGCCGGGCTGCGCGCGCTCGTCCGCAGCACTCGCCGACAGGATCATGCCTTCGCTGACCCCGAACTTCATCTTGCGCGGCGCGAGATTGGCGACCAGCACCACCAGACGGCCGACGAGCTTCTTCGGCTCGGCGTACGCCGACTTGATGCCCGAGAAGACGTTGCGGTGCCGGCCTTCCCCGGCGTCGAGCGTGAAGCGCAGCAGCTTGTCCGAACCTACGACGAAGTCGCAGTCGACCACGCGGGCAATGCGCAGGTCCAGTCTTGCGAAGTCTTCGATCCCGATCTCGGGTGCGATCGGTTCGATCGCGCCTGCGCCGGCGCCACCCGCCTCAGGCGCAGCGACGGGCCGGACAGAGGGTTCCCCGGCGGGCGCTTCGAACAGCGCGTCGAGCTGTCTGGCTTCGACGCGCGCCATCAGGTGCCGGTACGGCGCGATGCGCTCGAGCGGCCTGCGCAGGTCGTCCCACACGAACGCGCGGTCCATGCCGAACAGCTCGCGCGCGACGCGCTCGGCAGTGGCGGGCAGCACCGGCGCGAGGTAAGTCGTCAACGCGCCGAAGCAGCGCATCACGTCGCTGCACACGGCATGCAGCAGCCCTCGCTCGCCGGGATCCTTTGCCAGCTCCCACGGCTTGTGTCTGTCGAAGTGCTCGTTCGCGTAGTCGGCGATGCGCATGATCTCGCGCAGCGCCTTGCCGAACTCGCGCTGGTCGAAGTAGCCGGCGATCTCGTCGGCGGACGCGAGCGCCACCGCATGGCTGCCCGCCGGCGCGCCCGACGGATCGGCCGACGCAGCCAGCCGCCCGTCGAACTGCCGCACGAGGAAGCCCGCCGCACGGCTGGCGATGTTGACGTACTTGCCGATCAGATCGCTGTTGACCCGCGTCTGGAAGTCGTCCGGGTTGAAGTCGACGTCCTCGACGCGCGCGTTCAGTTTCGCCGCGACGTAATACCGGAACCACTCGGGGTTCATGCCGACTTCGAGATAGCGCAGCGGGTCGATGCCGGTGCCGCGGCTCTTGCTCATCTTCTCGCCGCTGGCGGTGATGAAGCCGTGCACGTAGATCGCGTCCGGCACCTTGCGGCCGGAGAACTTCAGCATCGCCGGCCAGAACAGCGTGTGGAAATAGACGATGTCCTTGCCGATGAAGTGGATCTGCTCGACATCGTCGGCCGAGATGAATTCGTCGAAACTGCGGCCCTCGCCCTTGGCGCGCGCCTTGCCCTGGTCGAAGTACGCCTTCAGCGACGCGAGATAGCCGATCGGCGCATCCAGCCAGACGTAGAAGAACTTGTCCTTC
>JBKBSH010000099.1:0-7416 GCA_046291795.1 Burkholderiaceae bacterium
ACCGCGCAGCAGTTCGACCCGACGCTCGACTGGAACGACGTCGAGTGGATCAAGAAGCGCTGGGGCGGCCCGCTGATCCTGAAGGGAATCATGGACGCCGAGGACGCGAAGCTCGCCGCGGCCACCGGCGCCGATGCGCTCGTCGTCAGCAACCATGGCGGCCGCCAGCTCGACGGCGCGCCGGCTTCGATCGATGCGCTGCCGGCGATCGTCGACGCGGCAGGCTCCAAGATCGAGGTCTGGCTCGACGGCGGCATCCGCTCGGGCCAGGACGTATTGAAGGCGATCGCGCTCGGCGCGCGCGGCACGCTGATCGGCCGCGCTTTCCTCTACGGCCTCGGCGCGCTCGGCGAAGCGGGCGTGACGAAGTGCCTGGAGATCATCGCCCGGGAACTCGACCTGACGATGGCGTTCTGCGGCCGGCGAGACATCCGCGACGTCGACCGCTCGATTCTCGTCCCGGGGACGTATCCGCAGTGAAACGCGCCCAGCAGCACCGCGGATCGACTACTGCAGCGGATCCTTCAGCAGGTGGGCGAAGGGCAGCGGCATCACGCGAATGCCCTCTTCCTCGAGCGCCTCGGCCTCCTGCCGCGACGTGACGCCCCGAATGCCCCGCTCCGGCGCCTCGCGATAGTGGATGCGGCGCGCCTCTTCGGCGAACCGCTCGCCGACGTCTTCGGTGTTGGCCGCGATCTCGCGCGCCATTTTGACCAGCAGGGCCTGCATCTGCGCGGCGGTGGGCAGTGCAGCTTCCTGCTTCGGCTCGGCGGCGGACGCGCCGAGGTTCAGTCGCGGCGCGCTCGGCAGACGGCGGATTTGCCTTGAGCCGCAGAACGGGCACTCGAGCAGCCCGCGCGCCTGCTGCGACTCGAAGTCGCCCTCGGAGCCGAACCATCCCTCGAACGCGTGTTCGCTGTCGCAGCGCAGGTCGAAGACTTTCAGTGCCATGGTCAGCCAGTGGTGCCGCGGGCCGGATTCGAACCGGCATGCTCGCTTGCGCTTGCGGCGGATTTTAAGTCCGCTGTGTCTACCCGTTTCACCACCGCGGCATCCGCGCGCTCACGAGCGTGGCGGCGTGAGATCGAAAAAATGGAGGCGGGGGTCGGAATCGAACCGGCGTCCACGGATTTGCAGTCCGCTGCATGGCCACTCTGCCACCCCGCCGCGCACTGCATTGTAGCGGCGACCGGTGCGCACACCGGAAGAAAAAGGGGAAGCGCTTGGCCTCCCCTTCGCAAACTGGAGCGGGAAACGAGTCTCGAACTCGCGACCTCAACCTTGGCAAGGTTGCGCTCTACCAACTGAGCTATTCCCGCGAAGCGGCGCGAATTATAGCGGCGCCATCCCCACTGTCAAAAGTCCGGCGCGTCGCGGGCCTCAAGCGCCGTCGCGTTGGACCAGGTGCGGCCAGGCGAGCTTCAGGTAATACAGCATCGAGTACACGGTCAGCGCCGCGGCGATGTAGATCAGCCAGGTTCCGATCGTGGCGACCGGCACCACGCCGAACAGCGGGTCGTGGTACAGCAGCACCGGGATCGCGACCATCTGCATGATGGTCTTGAGCTTGCCGAGCCAGTTGACGGCCACACTGGCCGAAGCGCCGATCTGCGCCATCCATTCGCGCAGCGCGGAGACGGTGATCTCGCGCCCGACGATCACGAGCGCGACGAACTCGTCGACACGGCCGAGCGCGAGCAGGACAACCAACGCCGCGCACACCATCAGCTTGTCGGCGACCGGATCCAGGAATGCGCCGAGCCGGGTGATCTGCCCGTACTTGCGGGCAAGGTAGCCGTCGAAGCCGTCGGTGATCGCCGCCAGCGTGAAAAGCGCGCACGCCGAGGCGTTCTTCCAGTGGGCCGGCAAGAGTGCGTCGGGCAGATAGAACACGCCGACGACCATCGGGATCATCACGATCCGCGCCCAGGTCAGAATCATCGGCATGTTCAGCGGCATCGGCGCTCAACCCGGTTGTCCGTGCAGTTGCGCGTAGATGCGCTCGGCCAGCTTACGCGAAACGCCTTCGACCCGAGCGATGTCCTCGATCGACGCGGCGCGCAGCCCGCGCAGACCGCCGAAGCGGGCCAGCAGCTTCTGGCGCCGCTTCGGTCCGATGCCGTCGAGTTCTTCGAGCTGCGAGGTCTGCCGCGCCTTGGCGCGCCGTGCGCGCATCCCGGTGATCGCGAAGCGGTGCGCTTCGTCGCGGATCTGCGCGATCAACATCAGCGCCTGCGACTCGCGGCCGAGCGCGACCGAAGGCCGGCCGTCCGCGAACACGAGTTCCTCGAGCCCGACCTTGCGTCCCTCGCCCTTGGCCACACCGACGATGACGCCGCTGTCGAGTCCGAGCTCTTCGAACACCTGTTTCGCGACCGAGACCTGACCTGCGCCGCCGTCGACCAGCACCAGGCCGGGTAGAGCGGCCTCGCCGCGCGCCACCGGCGTGTAGCGCCGGGCCAGCACCTGCCGCATCGCCGCGTAGTCGTCGCCTCCCGTGACACCCTCGATGTTGAAGCGGCGGTACTCGGCCGGTTGCATCGCATGGTCGTGATACACGACGCACGACGCCTGGGTCGCCTCGCCCATCGTGTGGCTGACGTCGAAGCACTCGACGCGCAGTTTCGCGGGATCACCGTCCGCGAGCTCGATCCCCAGCGTCTCGACGAGCGCGCGCGTGCGCGCAGCCTGCGAACCTTCTTCGGCAAGCCGGCGCGCCAGCGCGAGCTTCGCGTTGGCCTCGGCCATCTCGAGCCAGCGCCGCCGCTGGCCCTGCGGCTGGCGCAGGATCTGCGCGCGGCGCGCATCGCCGCCGAGCATCGCCTGCAGTTCGATCGCGTCGACGTCGGCGTTGACGATCAGCACGCCCGGCGGCGCGTGGTCGGCGTAGTGCTGGGAGATAAAAGCCTCGAGGATCTCTGCGGCGTCCGCCCCAGCATCGCCGCCGCGCCCGGCCGTGACCGGAAAGTACGGTTTGTCGCCCAGATGACGGCCCCCGCGCACCATCGCGAGGTTGACACAGGCCTGCCCACCGTCGAGCGCGACCGCGATGACGTCGGCGTCGGTGTCGCCACCGGTGGTGTCGACCGCCTGCTGGTGCAGCACGCGGGCGAGCGACCCGAGCCGATCGCGCACCGCCGCGGCCTCCTCGAACCGCAGCTCGTCCGAAAGCGCCTGCATCCGCGCCTCGAGTTCGGCGATCACCTGGCTCGTCTCGCCGCGCAGAAAGCGCACCGCGCGGTCGACATCCTGCGTGTAGCTCGCCTCGTCGATCAGCCCGACGCACGGTGCGCTACAGCGCTGGATCTGATGCAACAGGCACGGGCGCGAGCGGTGGTTGAACACGGTGTCTTCGCAAGTCCGCAGCCGGAACACCTGCTGCAGGATCCGGATGCTGTCCTTGACTGCCCACGCGTTCGGATACGGTCCGAAGTAGCGCGCCTTCCGGTCGGTTGCGCCGCGGTAGTACGCGATCCGCGGGAAACGATGGTCGGTGAACTTCAGGTACGGGTATGACTTGTCGTCGCGGAACAGGATGTTGTATCGGGGCGCGAGCGATTTGATCAGGTTGTTCTCGAGCAGCAGCGCCTCGGCTTCCGACCGCGTGACCGTCGTCTCGATCGCGGCCACCCGCGCGAGCATGTGCGCCGTACGCGGACCGACGCCTTTGTTGAAGTACGACGCCACGCGCCTTTTCAGGTCGCGCGCCTTGCCGACGTACAGCACGTTGCCCGCCGCGTCGAGCATCCGGTAGACGCCGGGAAGCTGCGGCAGGCGGTCGACGACCGCGCGGGGGTCGAAGGCTTCGGTGGTGGAGTCGGGCACGGCCGGACGGGCCAGCCCGCCTATAATGGCGGGCTTTCCAGAAACACGATGCCTCGATTTTACGAGGCGCTGCGGCGGCGCCGCCCATCTGCAGGAAATTCCAATGGCCAAGATCCTCGCCACCGAAATCCGCGCCGGCAACCTGATCGAATGGGACAAGCGCCTGTGGCGCGTCCTGAAGAGCTACCACGTCCACGTCGGCGGCCGCGGCGGCGCGTACATGCAGCTCGAGATGAAGGACATCGAGACCGGGCAGAAGCGAAACGAACGGCTGTCGACCGACGAGAAGGTCGAACGTCCGTACATCGACAAGCGTCGCATGGTCTACTCTTATCAGGACGGCGACAGCTACGTCTTCATGGACAACGAGACGTTCGAGCAGCTTGCGCTGTCGGCGGATTACCTCGAGGGGCAGACCGGGTACCTGCTGCCCGGCATGGAGGTCGACATCAATTTCCACAACGGACGCACGATCGGCGTCGAACTGCCCGCGACCGTCGTGCTGGAGGTCGTGGAAACCGAGCCGGCGATCAAGAACGCGACCGCGACGACGACGTTCAAGCCGGCCAAGATGGAAACGGGCATCACCGTTCAAGTCCCGCCGTTCGTCAGCGCGGGCGAAAAAATCCGCGTCAAGACCGACGACGGCACCTACGTCGAGCGCGCATAACGCGCCCGCCCGCGTCTCAGGCAAGCGCGGCACGCCAGGTTTCGACATCCGCGAGCGCGCTGCGATACAGCTCGCTCGCGCGCAACTGGTCCATCGTCGGCGCCGGCCCGCGCGGCCGCAGCCGCTCGAGCCGCTGCACGAACGATTCGGTCGGCTGCCAGCGGATGCCGGACAATGCGCGGTCGGCGGCTGCCGGGGCATTGCACACCAGGATGAAGTCGCAGCCGGCATCGAGCGCGGCCTGCGCGCTCTGCACGACGTCGCCGGCAACGCGCGCGCCTTCCATCGACAAGTCGTCGCTGAAAACCGCGCCGGTGAAACCGAGCCGGTTTCGCAACACGTCCTCGATCCAGATCCGCGAGAAGCCTGCCGGCCGTCGGTCGACCTTCGAATAGATCACGTGCGCCGGCATGACGGACGCGAGCGAGGCACCGAGCCAGCGGTACGGCGCTGCGTCGGCATGCAGGATCTCGTCCAGCGGCCGCTCGTCGACCGGGATCGCGACGTGCGAATCGGCCTCGGCCCAGCCGTGACCGGGGAAGTGCTTGCCGCAGTTGGCCATACCGGCGAGCAGCAAGCCATGTGCGAGATGGTTGGCGAGCATCGCGACGACCCGCGCGTCGGCATGCAGTGCCCGATCGCCGATGACGCCGCTGCGGCCCCACGCGAGGTCGAGCACCGGGGTGAAACTCAGGTCCACGCCGTGCGCGCGAAGTTCGGCGCCGAGCACGTAACCGGCTGACACGGCCGTTCTGGTCGCGAGCAGCACGTCTTGATCCCACAGCCTGCCGAGGTCCTGCATCGCGGGAATCGCCGTGAAACCGTCGCGGAAGCGCTGCACGCGGCCGCCCTCGTGGTCGACTGCGATCAGCAAGGGCGGGGAGCGCAACGCATGGATTTCCGCGGTCAACTCGGCGAGCTGGCGGTTCGACGCGAAGTTGCGCGCGAACAGGATCACCATGCCGACCCGTGGATGCGCGAGCCGCGCCCGCTCCGCCGCGGTCAGCGACTTGCCTTCGATGTCGACGACGACGGGTCCCGGCATCGCTGTCCTCCGTCATCCCTGGTCCGCGGTCTCGGCCACAGCGTACGCCATCGCCAGCGTTCGCTCGTCGGTCAACGAGACGTGTACGCGCAGCCTGCGCGCTTGCAGAAAGCGCGCCAGCTCGCCGTTCGCGACCGCCACCGGCCGGCCGGACGGCGCGTTGACGATTTCGACCGCGCGCCAGCTCATCGGCGCACGCATGCCGAGCCCGAGCGCCTTGGAGATCGCCTCCTTTGCCGCAAAGCGCGTGGCAAGGTAGGCCAGCCCGCGCCGCGGCGAGCGGCGCGCGCGCACTGCAAACCGCTGCAGTTCCTGCGGTCCCAGGATGCGTTGCGCGAAGCGCTCTCCGAAACGCGCATGCGCCTGCGCGATCCGGTCGATCTCGATCAGGTCGGTGCCGACCCCGTAGATCACCGCACTTCCCGCAGTGCCGCGTCGGCGCGGCGGATCTCGGCCTGATACATCCGGACGGTCGCGGCGAGGCCGAATTCGAGCGCATCGGCGATCAGCGCATGGCCGATCGAGACCTCGGCCACGCCCGGCACAGCGATCAGGAAGTCGGCCAGGTTGTGTCGATTCAGATCGTGGCCCGCATTGACGCCCAATCCCGCCGCAAGCGCGGCACGCGCCGCTTCGGCATAGCGTTTCAGCACGGCGCCGCGCTCGGCGCTTGCCCATGCGCGCGCGTACGGCTCCGTATAAAGCTCGACACGATCCGCGCCCGCCGCTTTCGCGTGCCGCATTGCCGCCGGCTCCGCGTCCATGAACAGACTGACACGCACGCCCAGCGCACGCGCCTCTTCGATGAACGGTCGCAGCCTTTCGGCATCGGCCGGCAGGCTCCACCCGTGGTCGGACGTGAATGCGCCGGTGTCGTCGGGTACGAACGTGCACTGGTGCGGTCGAACCTGCCGCACGAACTCCATCAGCCCGTGAAACGGATTGCCTTCGATATTGAATTCCGCCGCCGGCCAGCGCTTCAGCAGTGCGGCGAGTTCGGCGACGTCCGGCGCGCGCACGTGGCGCCCGTCCGGACGAGGATGCACGGTGATGCCGTCGGCGCCGGCCTCGAGCACGAGTGTGGCTGCGTGCGCGACGCTCGGAATCCCGATCGTGCGCGTGTTTCGCAGCAGGGCGACCTTGTTGAGGTTGACGCTGAGCTTGGTCATGGGAATCGGGGTGGCGGTCACAGCGCTCTGAGGTCCTGCAGGATGCGCCGCGTGTTCAACGGTTTGCCGTTCAGATGGTAGCGAATCAGATGTCGCAACACGACTTTCGCTTCGCTTGCCGCGTGCGGGTCGCTGAAGTCGCGGCTCGCGAGCGCCAGCACCGTCGCGCCGCTCACCTGCAGTTCGTCGGACGCCCGGTCGTACGCGCCCGCCTCGGCCACGCGGGTCACGCCGCGCTGTCCGTCGATGCGGTACCGCGCTGCGGCGTCGATCGGCTCACCGTCGCTGCAGCGGTCGAACGCCGGCGCGTAGCCTGTCTCGCGCAGCAGATCGAGTTCGAACCCGCGCAACGCGGCCTGGCGGTCGGCGCCGCCGTGCCCGTCGCCGGCGAGCACGTGCAGCGTCTGTACATAGCTCGAAAACAGTCCCTCGTGCGGATCGCCCCGCGCGAGAAGCCGCACCAGCAGTTCGTTCAGATAAAACGCGGCGAGCAGCGAGTCGCCGCGCAGCGGCGCGAGCCCGCCGCACCACTCGGCGCGCACGAGGGATTTGATCTCGTTGCGACCGCTCCACGACAACGCGAGCGGGCAGAACGGCGCGAGCAGGCCGCGGAACTGCGACGTCGGCCGCTTGGCGCCGCGCGCGACCAGCGCGACCCGGCCGAAGTCGCGCGTCAGCACCTCGACGATCTGGCTCGTCTCGCGCCA
>JBKBSH010000100.1:0-7412 GCA_046291795.1 Burkholderiaceae bacterium
CACTTCGCGTCGCGCTATCTCTTGCCCGACAGATACTCGGCGACGGCCTTGATCTCGAGTTCGGTCATGCGCGCGACGATCGCGTGCATGGCCGGGCTGTCCTTGCTGCGTTCGGGTGCGTTGAAGTACTTGATCCGCTTCTCGATATACAGGGCATTTTGCCCGGCCAGACGCGGCAACTCGGCGCTGCCAGCCGCATCCGGGCCGTGGCAGCCGGCGCAGGCGGCCACCCCGGAGTAGCGATTGCCGTGGTGATACACGTAGCGCCCCACAGCCGCCAGGTCGGGATCCTTGACTTCATTGGCCGTCGCGGCCTTCCGGCTGAAGTACACGCCAAGCGCCTTCATGTCGGCGTCGCTCAGGTCCTTGACCATGTCCTGCATCGCGCTCGATTTGCGCGCGCCGCTCTTGAAGTCGGCGAGTTGCCGCGCGAGATACGCGGCGTGCTGCCCGGCGAGCTTGGGGAACAGCTCGCTCGAGCTATCGCCGTCGATGCCGTGACACAACAGACAACCGCCCGAGACGATCTTGCGGGCGCGCTCCTGATCGCCATGGTCCTGGGCGTTCAGCGGCCCACTCAGGCCAGCCACCAAGCCAACGGCCAGCCACACGAACAAACCGCATCCACTCCTACGCACGGATCGTCTCCACTCAAAAAAACCGCCCCGATCCTAGGGGTCGGGGCGGAGAACGGAAATATCCGTGTTGGGTTACAGCCGACTACTCGGACAGAACCGGTTCGCCGCGCGCCTCCTCGGGTGTGCCGCCGCCGTCGGACGACGGAAATTCGAGCTTGATCTCGCCCGCGTCGTCGACATCGACATTGACCTTGCCGCCATTGACCAGCCGGCCGAACAGCAGTTCGTCGGCGAGCGCCTTGCGGATCGTGTCCTGGATCAGCCGCGCCATCGGCCGCGCCCCCATGACCGGGTCGAAGCCCTTCTTCGCCAGGAGCTTGCGCAACGCGTCGGAGAAGGTCACGTCGACCTTCTTCTCGTGGAGCTGATCCTCGAGCTGCATCAGGAACTTGTCGACCACCCGCAGGATGATCTCCTCGTCGAGCGCGCGGAAGCTGATGATCGCATCGAGCCGGTTGCGGAACTCCGGCGTGAACATCCGCTTGATGTCGGCCAGTTCGTCGCCGGGCTGGCGAACGTCCGAAAAGCCGATCGAGCGCCGCTGCAGCGTCTCTGCGCCCGCGTTGGTCGTCATGATGATGATCACGTTGCGGAAGTCCGCCTTGCGACCGTTGTTGTCGGTCAGCGTACCGTGGTCCATCACCTGCAGCAGGATGTTGAAGATGTCCGGGTGCGCCTTCTCGATCTCGTCGAGCAGCAGCACCGCGTGCGGCTTCTTGCTGATCGCTTCGGTCAGCAGCCCGCCCTGATCGAAGCCGACGTACCCCGGCGGCGCGCCGATCAGGCGGCTGACGGCGTGGCGCTCCATGTACTCGGACATGTCGAAGCGGATCAGCTCGATGCCGAGCGTGAACGCAAGCTGCTTGGCGACCTCGGTCTTGCCGACACCGGTCGGCCCCGAGAACAGGAAGCTGCCGATCGGCTTGTCCGGCTTGCCCAGTCCCGACCGTGCCATCTTGATCGCCGAAGCCAGCGCGTCGATCGCCGGGTCCTGCCCGAACACGACGTTCTTCAGATTGCGTTCGAGGTTCTTCAGTTGCGCACGGTCGTCGCTCGAGACGGTCTGCGGCGGGATGCGCGCGATCTTCGCGATGATGTCCTCGACCTCGTTCTTGCCAATCGTCTTCTTGCGCTTGGACAGCGGCAGGATCCGCTGCGCCGCACCGGCTTCGTCGATCACGTCGATCGCCTTGTCGGGAAGATGGCGGTCGTTGATGTACTTGGCCGAAAGCTCCGCCGCGGCGGTGATCGCGCCGGCCGAGTACTTGACACCGTGGTGCTCCTCGAAGCGCGACTTCAGCCCCTTCAGGATCTCGATCGTCTGCGCGACCGTCGGCTCGGTGACATCGATCTTCTGGAACCGGCGCGACAGCGCGTGATCCTTTTCGAAGATGCCGCGGTACTCGTTGTAGGTCGTGGCGCCGATGCACTTCAGCTGCCCGCTTGCAAGCGCCGGCTTCAGCAGGTTCGACGCGTCGAGCGTGCCGCCGGAGGCCGACCCGGCGCCGATCAGCGTGTGGATCTCGTCGATGAACAGGATCGCATTCGCGTTGCTCTTCAGCTGCTTGAGCACCGCCTTGAGCCGCTGCTCGAAGTCGCCGCGATACTTCGTCCCGGCCAGCAGCGCACCCATGTCGAGCGAGTAGACGGTCGACTTGTCGAGGATCTCGGGAACTTCGCCCTTGACGATGCGCCACGCCAGGCCCTCGGCGATCGCGGTCTTGCCCACGCCGGCCTCGCCGACCAGCAGCGGGTTGTTCTTGCGCCGCCGGCACAGCACCTGGATCACGCGCTCGACCTCGGGTTCGCGCCCGATCAGCGGATCGATCTTGCCGTCGCGGGCGAGCGCGTTGAGGTTCATCGTGTACTGCTCGAGCGCGGACGCCTGCTCGCGCCCTTCGCTTTGCTGCTCGTCCTGCTCGCCGCCGTGCCCCTTGCCGGACTTGTCGCTGTCCTGAGGCGCCTTGGTGATCCCGTGGCTGATGAAGTTGACGACGTCCAGTCGAGTGACGCCCTGCTGGTGCAGGTAGTACACCGCATGCGAGTCCTTCTCGCCGAAGATCGCCACCAGCACGTTGGCCCCGGTGACCTCCTTCTTGCCGTTGCTCGTGGACTGCACGTGCATGATGGCCCGCTGGATCACGCGCTGGAACCCCAGCGTCGGCTGCGTGTCGGCCTCGGAGTTCGGCGGCAGCACGGGGGTGTTGTCGGCGATGAAGTTCTGCAGACTCTTGCGCAGATCCTCGATGTTGCACGCGCAGGCGCGCAGCACCTCGGCGGCGGACGGATTGTCCAGCAGTGCCAGCAGCAGGTGCTCGACGGTGATGAATTCGTGTCTCGCCTGTCTGGCCTCGACGAAGGCCATGTGCAAGCTGACTTCCAGTTCCTGCGCGATCATGCTTCCTCCATCACGCACTGCAGCGGATGCTGATGCTGGCGTGAATAACTGCAAACCTGCTCGACCTTGCTGGCGGCGATGTCCCGCGGGTAGATCCCGCAGACGCCGCGGCCCTCATGATGCACCTTCAGCATGATCTGGGTCGCCTGCTCGCGCCCTTTGCCGAAGAACTTCTGCAGAACGCCGACGACGAACTCCATCGGTGTGAAATCGTCGTTGAGCAGGACCACCTGATACATCGGTGGCGGCTTGACGCGAGAAGCCTGCTTCTCGACAACCGTGCCTTCGCCGATCCGCTCAGTCATGAGGCCATTCTAGGAAATTCGCTGGTCCCTCGCGGGATCCGATAAGCGTGCCAATCATAAGTTATCTTGGCGACCGGTCGAACCGCGCGCGGCGCTCGGTTCCGCCCGTCGGTCCGCGCCCGCGCACCTCGTCCGGCGCCACGCGGCGGGCCTCGCGTCGCAGGATTGCCGACACGCCCGGGGCAGTCGATTTGGCCCCGGGAGCGGATCCGGTAGCCGCTCGCCCGAACCCGGGTCGTTTCCGCCTGCTTGTCGCTCGGGCGCTACGACCGAGACCGCGGTTCCCGGGTTCCCGGCGGTCCCAGCCCTTGACGCGCGGCAACCGACCTCCAAGAATGCAACGTCCGTCCGCAAGAGCAACAAGGCGAACGACGGGTCGTCGGCGGGTTTGCGTCTCCCGCGCACTGCCGGCGTGGAGAGGAGTCGAGGAAACACCGCAGCCGCGTGCCGCGGCGCGCCATGACCCCTCGCGTGAGGATGCAGGAAGAGGAAGGCTTTATGGCAACGGGTACCGTCAAGTGGTTCAACGACGCGAAGGGGTACGGCTTCATCACGCCGGACGACGGCGGCGAGGATCTGTTCGCCCATTTTTCGGCGATCCAGATGAACGGCTTCAAGACGCTGAAGGAAGGTCAGAAGGTCGTTTTCGAAGTCGTGCAGGGTCCTAAGGGCAAGCAGGCGTCGAACATCACGACCGGCGGCTAGAGCCCGTCCCCGCCCTGATCGGGGTTCGGGCGCAACGCTGCGAAGAAAAACCCCGCCTCGGCGGGGTTTTTCTTCGAACGGTCGGTCGCCCGACTACATGTGATCGATCATCACCTGGCCAAACCCCGAGCAGCTGACCTGCGTGGCGCCCTCCATCAGCCGGGCGAAGTCGTACGTCACCTTCTTGCTCAGAATCGCCCGTTCCATCGACTTGATGATCAGGTCGGCCGCTTCGGTCCAACCCATGTGCCGCAGCATCATCTCGGCCGACAGGATCTCGGAACCCGGGTTCACGTAGTCCTTGCCGGCGTACTTCGGCGCCGTGCCGTGGGTCGCCTCGAACATCGCGACCGAGTCCGACAGGTTCGCACCCGGCGCGATACCGATCCCTCCAACCTGCGCGGCGAGCGCATCGGAGATGTAGTCCCCGTTCAGGTTCATCGTCGCGATCACGTCGTACTCGGCCGGACGCAGCAGGATCTGCTGCAGGAACGCATCGGCGATCACGTCCTTGACCACGATGTCGCCGTGGCTGGCCTTGATCCTCATCCACGGCCCGCCGTCGAGCGGCTCGGCGCCGAATTCCCGCTGCGCCAGCGCATAGCCCCACTTGGCAAAGGCGCCCTCGGTGAACTTCATGATGTTGCCCTTGTGCACGAAGGTCAGGCTCTTGCGCCTGTTGTCGATCGTGTACCGGATCGCCTTGCGCACGAGCCGTTCGGTGCCTTCGCGCGAGATCGGCTTGATGCCGATGCCCGAGGTGTCGGGAAAGCGGATCTTCCTGACCCCCAGCTCGTCCTGCAGGAACCTGATTAGCTTGCGCGCCTTGTCGCTCTCGGCTTCGTACTCGATGCCGGCGTAGATGTCCTCCGAGTTCTCGCGGAAGATCACCATGTCGGTCTTCTCCGGCTCCTTGACCGGGCTGGGCACGCCCTTGAAATAGCGCACCGGGCGCAGGCAGACGTACAGGTCGAGCTCCTGCCGCAGCGCCACGTTGATCGAGCGGATACCGCCGCCGACGGGCGTGGTCAGCGGCCCCTTGATCGACACGACGTAGTCCTTGAGGACCTGCAGCGTCTCGTCGGGAAGCCACACGTCAGGGCCGTAAATCCTGGTCGACTTCTCGCCCGCATAGATCTCCATCCAGACGATCTTGCGCTTGCCTCCGTAGGCCTTGGCGACCGCCGCGTCGACCACCCTGATCATGACCGGCGTGATGTCGACGCCCGTACCGTCGCCCTCGATGTAAGGGATGATCGGCTGGTCGGGGACGTTCAGCGTGTAGTCCTCGTTGACGGTGATCTTCTGGCCTGAAGTCGGAACCTTGATGTGCTGGTACATGAGGTCTCCGCTGGTCTTTCGCTCGTTGTTCTCCGTTCCGGTCAACAGCCTTCCTCGTCCGTTGACCCGCCCCGGTCCGGCGAGTTTACTCGCCGGCCGCAAGCGAAGCGGTCAACCCGGCCGGCGGTGGCGCCGTTATCGCTTCGACGAGTTCTCGTCCGCGATCGCCCGCTCGGGCCGTCGTCGTCACGCTTCAAGTCAAGTCCACAGGGAGAAACGCATGACCAAACTGCTTGCTGCCATCGTCTCGACGCTGTTCGCCGGTGCCGTGTTTGCGCAGGCCCAGCCAGCCACGCCTGCAACGCCGGCGCAGCCCGCAGCGCCCGCCAAGGCGGAAGCCAAGGGCGAGGCCAAGGGCGAGGCCAAGGGCGAAACCAAGAAGGTCACCAAGAAGGCCAAGGCCAAAGCCAAGAAGACCGGCGACGCCAAGCCGGCCGAAGCCAAGAAATAATCGATCCGCGCGATGGGCAAAGGCAGGGGCGACCCTGCCTTTTTCGCTTCGGCGCCTCTTCCTCGCTGTGACGCGAGCCCGCTTCCTTACAATGCCGGCGCCTCGCTACCGCCGCCCCCGATGAAGTTCGCCGCGCTTCGCAACTGCCTGATCATCTTTGCGCTGGCGCTGGCCGGCATCGCCCCGGCAGCCGGCCAAGGACCTCAACCGCAGCTTCCGACGACCAGACTGAGCGCCGGCATTCACCTGATTACCGCGGAAGTCGCCGCCACGGATCCGGGTCGCATGCGCGGTCTGATGTTCCGCGAGTCGCTCGCACCGAACCACGGAATGCTGTTCGTTTTCGATCAGAAGGCGATCCATTGCATGTGGATGCGCAATACGCTGATCCCGCTCTCGGTCGCGTTCATCGACGACGACGGCACGATCGTCAACATCGAGGACATGGCGCCGCGGACCGAAACCAGTCACTGCGCGCGGCGCCCGGTGCGCTTGGCACTCGAAATGGAAAAGGGCTGGTTTGCCAAGCGCGGTATCGGTCCGGGCGCAAAGCTCGCGGGACTGCCGCGCCCGCGCTAGCGGCGCAGCCGCGCGGTGCGGAAAAAAGGGGCCGTGCCGGCCCCCTTCACGCGCGCTGCGAAGGAGCGGCGCCTTATAGTCCGCCGTTTTGCTGCGCCACCATGCAGTAGAGCATCGGGATCGACAGCATGGTGTTGAATCGCGAGGTCAGCATCCCGATGCGCGCGGCCTTCGCTTTGGTATCGGCGTCGACCTGCACGATGCCCAGCGCCTTTTTCTGGTTCGGCCAGATGATGAACCACACGTTGAAGGCCATGATCAGCGCGAGCCACATGCCGATGCCGATCGGATGCACCCCCTTGGTGAAGGCCAGTGCCTGCAGCAGATACCCGTTCATCCACGCCAGCAGCAGGCCGGTCACCACCGTCGCGAGCGCCGCCCAGCGGAACCAGAACAGCGCCGCCGGCGCGATCACCTTGCTGATCGCCGGCTTCTGCTCGTCCGGGATCTTCGGCATCGACGGCGTCTGAACGAAATTGAAGTACCACAGCAGTCCGATCCACATCACGCCCGACAGCACGTGCAGCCAGCGCATGAAAAAGCGCGACCATCCCATGTCGATCGCGATGTACTGACCCGTCAACGCACCCGTGAGCAGCACGATGATCACGAGCAGAACGACTCCGGCCGTCACCGTACGGCCCAGCGATTGAAAGATGGCTCCCATCTGCGACTCCCCTCGTAAGAACAACCGCGGCCGCGCTTGCGCTGCGTCTTGTCTGCGGCCACCCGATCAAGGGCCGCGAATCTAGCATAGGGACGTGCGTCCCATCAGTAGGCGTCCTCGACATGCGCGCGCGCGCCGCCCTCGGCGAAGCGGATGTCGAGTCGTTCACCCCGGGCGAGCGTACGTCCCTGGCGCACGACACGGCCCGAGGCGTCGCGCACGACGCTGTAGCCGCGCGCCAGCACGGCAAGCGGATCGAGCGCCTGCAGCCGTGCTTCGAGCTGCACGAGTCTGATCCGGTCGGCGTGCGCGCGCGCCGTCGCCGCCG
>JBKBSH010000101.1:0-7285 GCA_046291795.1 Burkholderiaceae bacterium
GGCCGCGCGCAGCGCGCGGCGCAGTGCGTCGAGCCGAACCCGATCCAGCGTTTCCACCGCCTGCAGCAGCAGCTCGAAGCGCTCCGGCCGGCGCAGCGCATCGGCGCGCTCGAGCACCGCGAGCTGCGCGTCGGCGTCGCGCGAGCGCGGCAGCGCCGCCCGCAGTTCGACGAGCAGTCGGGCGAGGCTCGCGGATTCGCCGTCGACCGGCAGCTTGGCGAGCAGTTCGGCGAGCTTCGCGGGCGTGCGGCACGCGGCGGCGAGGATCGCGAAGCGCGCGGGCAGGGCGAGGCCGCGATCGGCCGCGCGGTCGAGCGCGGGTGCGACGGTCGCGAGATCCGCGAGTTCCGGATAGAGCCGCGCGAGCAGGCCGCAGTCCCGCAGCGCCTCGACCATCCGCGACGGCTTCGCCTCCATCAGCCCGCGCGCCAGCTCCTGCCACACTCGCTCGGGCACCAGCGCATCGGCTTCGCCGCCGTCGACCATCGCGCGCATCAACGCGCGCGTCTGCCGCGCGATCGTGAAGTCGTGAAAGCGCGCGGCGAAACGCGCCACCCGCAGGATCCGCACGGGGTCTTCGACGAACGACGGTCCGACGTGGCGCAGCACCTTGGCTTCGAGATCGCGCCGGCCGCCGAACGGGTCGATCAGCGCGCCGCTTTCGTCCATCGCGATCGCGTTGATCGTCAGGTCGCGCCGTGCCAGATCCTGCTCGAGCGTCACGTCCGGGGCGGCGTGGAAGACGAAGCCTTTGTAGCCGGGCGCGGTCTTGCGCTCGGTGCGCGCCAGCGCGTATTCCTCGCGCGTTTGCGGATGCAGGAAGACCGGGAAGTCGCGGCCGACCGGCTTGTAGCCCGCGGCGATCATCTCTTCGGGTGTGGCACCGACGACGACCCAGTCGCGGTCGCGTTCACCGTCGGCACGGCCGAGCAGCCGATCGCGCACCCAGCCGCCGACCGTGTAGACCTTCATCGAGACCCGATGACTTCGGGCTCGGCGTGCGCGGCGGCGATCCACTCCTGCATCGGCGCCAGTTCGAACACGCGCTCGCTGTAGTTGCCGAGCGCAGGCGGCAGCGTGACGCCGTAGGTCGCAAAGCGTGTGGCCACCGGCGCGAAGAACGCATCCGCGATCGAAAACCCGCCGAACAGGAAGGGCCCGCCCGAACGCGCCAGACACTCGAGCCAGATGTCCTGCACGCGCCGCACGTCGGCGGCGACCTCGGGCCGCGCGAGCGCCGCCGCGCCTTTTTCGGGATGACGCGACCGGATGTCCATCGGCAGGTGTGCGCGCATCGCAGCGAAGCCCGAGTGCATCTCGGCGGCGACCGAACGCGCCTGCGCGCGGCTGGCCACCCGCGCAGGCCACATGCGGCCGCGCGCCTGCGTCTCGTTGACGTACTCGCAGATCGCCAGCGAATCCCACACGGTCAGGTCGCCGTCGATCAGGCAGGGCACGCGCCCGCTCGGCGAGTGCTTCAGGATGTTCGCCTTCGTGTCGGGCCGGTCGAGCGCGATGCGGATCTCGTCGAACGCGATGCCGGCCATCTTCATCGCGAGCCATGCGCGCAGCGACCACGACGAGTAGTTCTTGTTGCCGACGATCAGGGCGAGCGCCATCGCGACGATCTACCTCCTTGCACGCGCGCGGAATCCGCCGAAGCGCGTGCGCGGATGCATCCCGGCGAGATAGATCGAAGCCTCGGCCTCGAGCGGCGTGGGCGTGATGCCGAGTTCGGGCGCAGGCCGGTACGGCTGCTGCGAGGCGACGTTGTCGCGCTTCATCGAGTCGAGGTTGTCGCGCGAAAGCAGCGGCTCGCCGGGCGCGTGCTCCATCAGCCAGGCCTGCAGCCGCGCCACCGGATCCGGTAGCGCGATCACCGGCCGGCGATGGCCGCACGCCGCCGCCGCGTAACCCACCAGTTCGCGCAAGGTGTAGATCTTCGGTCCCGCCAGCTCGTACGTCTTGCGCCAGGTCGCCGGGTCGTCGAGGCTGTTGGCGAACGCGGTGGCGACGTCGCCCACCCACACCGGTTGGAAACGAACGTCGGCACCGCCGATCGGCAGCGCCGGCAGCCAGCGCGCGAGCCACGCGAACAGGTTCAGGAAATTGTCCTCGGCGCCGAAGATCACCGAGGGCCGGAAGATCGTCCAGTCGAGCGAGCTGGCGCGCACCACGGCTTCGCCCTCGCCCTTGCTGCGCTGGTACATCGACGGGCCGTTCGGATCGGCGCCGAGCGCACTCATGTGCAGATAGCGGCGTACGCCGAGCCGCTCGCAGGTCGCGACGATCCGGCGCGGCAGCTCGACGTGCGCCTGCGTGAATTGCCGCTCGCTGCCGTGCAGGATGCCGACGAGATTGATCACCGCGTCCTGCCCGCGGATCAGGCGCTCGAGCGCGGCGTCGTCGTGCACGTCGGCCTCGACGACATCGCAGGTCGGCAGCAGGATCAGGTGTTTGGCGCGCTCGCGCCGCCGCGTCGGTGCCAGCACGCGGCAGCCGCGCGCGACAAGCTGATTGACGAGGTAACGGCCGACGAAGCCCGAGGCTCCGGTGACGACGACGTTGACGTGACGCATGTTCGGACAGCGGATTGCGGATTGGGCCGCATTCTAGGCCGCGGTTGTACGCGTGCCGTGGCGCGCGCGCCGCGCCGATCGCGTCAGGGCAGCGCGGTCGTTCCCGCGGGCTTGGGAGAAACCACGCCGAGCCGCGCTTTCAGCGACTGCGCCTGATGGTTGAACAGCGCCGCGTAGTAGACGGTGTTCGACATCACGCGCTTGACGTAGTCGCGCGTTTCGTTGAAGGGGATCGTCTCGACGAAGATCGCGCCTTCGACCGGCCGCGCCAACGCGGCGCGCCAGGCGCGCGCGCGGCTCGGCCCGGCGTTGTATGCGGCCGACGCCAGCGCCGGATGGCCGTCGAGGTCGTCGAACACCATCCGGAGATAGCGGGTGCCGATCTGCAGGTTCACGTCCAGATCGGTGAGCCGGGCGGCGCGATGGTCGGGCACGCCGAGGCGGCGCGCGACGTAGCGGGCCGTCGCCGGCATGATCTGCATCAGCCCCTGGGCACCGGCCGACGAGCGCGCGTCCGGGATGAATCGCGACTCCTGCCGGATCAGCCCGTACACCCAGGTCTCGTCGAGCCCCGCCGTCTGCGCGTAATGCGCCAGCGTCTCGCGGTGCGGCGCGGGAAAGCGTTGCGCGAAGTCGTGCTCGTCGCGTGTCCTCTCGGAGGTCGCGATCATGCGGTCGTACACGCCGCGGCTGCGCGCGTATTCGGCGGCGGCGAGCAGCTTGCGATCGTCGAAGCCGCGCAGCTGCCACGACCACTCGCGGTTGCCCTCGACGCGCAGCCCCAGTTCGTAGAACTTCAGTGCCCGGTCGAAGCCCGCGTTGACCGCAAAGGCCGCGACCTGCTGCTCCGTCGGCGGCACGGGGCGCGGCGGCAGCGCGATCGGCAAGCCGAGCTCCTCGGCGGCGAGCTTGCCGTAGAAATTGAAGCGGTGCGCGATCGAGCGGTACTGCGCCTGCGCCTCACCGTCGCGACCGGCGGCCGCGAGCGCGCGCCCGTACCAGTACACCCACGCCGGCTCGCGCCTCAGTTCGGCCGGCATGCGCTCGACCGCGCTGCGCACCATGCCCCAGTCGGGCCCGCCCGGGGCGCGCAGCGCGGCGCGCACCTGCCACTCGAGCACCTCGTCGGCGCGTGCGGCATCGTCGCCGACGCCGACCTGTTCGCCGCCGCGCCGGTACCACTCGGCCGCCTCCGGCGCGAGCTTGACCGCGCCCATGTGACCGATGCGTCCCCATACGATGCCGCGCTGCTCCGGGGAGAAATGCACGTTCAGCGCGTCCGCATGGCGCGCCGCCAGCGCCGGTTCGTCGCGCGCGAGCCGAACGATCGCGATGATCGCAAGCTCGCGTTGCGCCTCCGTCAGCCGTTGCCCGTGCGCGGCGAGCCAGGCGGCGGGGCGGTCGATCGCCTGCGCCAGCTGCGCGGTATCGACCTGCGGGATCCCTGCGGCGAGCCGCTTGGCGGTCGCGATCTGGTTCTGCTCGACCAGCGCGCGCAGGCGCTCCCATGGCGAGACGTGTTCGGACGCGAGCAGCGCTTCGGTCAACGCCATGCAGCCTTCGCCGCCCGATTCGCGGCTCGCGGCGAGCAATCGGCGCGCTTCGCGGGCCAGCTCGTCGATGCGACGGCCCTCGTTGCGCGTGTAGCGCGCCAGCATCGCGTAGCAGCGAAGCTGGCCGTCGTCGTTCCACACGAGCTGCGGCAGTTCGCGCGAGAAGGTCGCGAAGTCGCCGCGAGCGCCGAGTGCGAGCAGCCACTCGAGCCGCATCCGGTCCGCGATGTAGGTGCCTGCGTGGCGTTCGAGGAACCGCGCGACCGCGGCGTCGACGTGCTCCGGCGAATCGCCGCGCAGCCGCGCCTGCAGGCGCCAGAACTCGACGTACGAGGCGAGCGGGTGGTCTTCGAGGACGGCCGCCAGCGCCGCGAGCCGTTCCTCGTCGCCGACCCGCGCGGCCTCACGCGCGGCGAGGAACGCGTCGTCGGCCGACAGCGCGGTCCGGTTCGCAGCGGCCGGCAGCGCGGCGATCAGCAGCGCGGCGATGAAGGTAACGGCGAAGCGCAACGACATCGCAACCAGCCTAGCAGTACGCCGCAAAGCGCGGCAAGCCTGTTTGAAAATACGAATCGGACAAGATTCTGCGCGCGCAGCTTGCGCGGCGAACGCCGAATATTCATGGGCCTTCGTTTCGCAATCCCCGTATTCTGCGACACGGCCGTACCGACGCGATGGGAACGAATCGATCGACAACGCAGCCCGACGACGACCGCGCAAAATTGCGTGCGCGTTTACTCGCCGCGCGCGCGGCGCTGGCCGACCGGGACGTGCGCGAGCGCGCGCTCGCCGCGCGCGTCGCCCGCTGGCTGCGCACGATGCCGGTCACGCGGCTCGGGTTCTACTGGCCGGTGCGCGGCGAACCCGATCTGACGCCCGCGATCCGCGAGTGGCTGGGGCAAGGCGCAGGACGGGTGGCCGCGCTGCCCGTCGTCGCGGGCGAGGTGCTCGAGTTCGCGGCATGGACGCCGCGTACGCCGATGCAACCGGGCGCCTATGGCATTCCCGTACCCGCGATGATCGACCGCGTCGCGCCGCAGCTTTTGTTGATTCCGTGCGTCGGGATCGACGATCGGCGCTACCGGCTCGGCTACGGCGGCGGGTTCTACGACCGCACTGCGGCGGCTTTCGCGGTTCGCCCGGTGCTGGTCGGCGTGAGCTTCGACTGCGGCCGCATCAAGTCGATCGACCCGCAGCCGCACGACGTGCGGCTCGACCTGGCGATCACCGAGTCGGGCGTGCTTTGACCCGCATCGCGCACGGCGCAACGCGCGACCCGCCCCCGTTCAAGTGAGCCGGTGCGGCCCGCGCTTGAACTCGTCGACGATCCACGCGCGGAACGTCTCGACGTGCGGCAGATGCGCGCGGCGCGGGTTGGCGATCAGGAAGTACCGGTACCCGGAGCGCATGCGCAGCTTCGGAAACGGCAGCATCAGATCGCCGCCGGCGACGAGGTCGTCGAGAAACGGCGTGCGAACGATCGCCACGCCCTGGCCGCGCACGGCAGCCTGTACGGCCTGGTCGACATAGGTGAAGTACAGGCGGCCGGCGCGCGGACGCACCGGGCCGGCCTTCGCGAACTCGGCCCAACGCGTCCAGCTGCTGTAAGACGAGCTGGGCACACTGTCGTCCATTTCGAGCAGCGGCAGCCGCATCAGGTCCGCGGGTGCATCCAGCACGACTCCCGACGACTCGACGAGCCGCGGGCTCAGCGCCGGCGCGACCTCTTCTTCGCCGAGCAGCAGCGCGTTCGGATCGACGCTCGTACCGGGTCGCAGCCAGCGGATCGCGAGGTCGATCTCCTCCGCTTCGAGGTCGACCAGCCGGTCGGCCGCATCGATGCGGATCTCGATTTCCGGATGCGCCTTCTGGAAAGCCGCCAGTCGAGGCACGAGCCACAGCGACGCGAACGAGGCATACGTGGCGACCGTCACCCGCGGCGGGCCGCTTGCGCCGCGGATCTCGTCGACGCAGCGATCGATCGCGCCGAGACCCTGGCGAACGGCCGCGTACAGACGCTCGCCCGCGGCGGTCAGCTCGAGCGCGCGCGTGCGGCGCACGAACAGCGGTTTGCCGACCTGCCGTTCGAGCGAGGCGATCTGGCGGCTGATCGACGACTGCGTGAGGTTCAGTTCGGTCGCCGCCACCGTGAACGACAGGTGCCGCGCCGCGCTCTCGAAGCCGCGCAGCGCGGCCAGCGCGATCGGTCGGGCGGCGCGGCGTGCGCCGGAAGGCTTGGCTGGCATCGCGACGCGGCTCGGATCAGGACCGAACGGGTGCGGCGACCATACATGCGGTTCGTGCATTCATCAACTGCGATCTTTTCGTTTGTCGATGAGCCTCGGCACCGGTTCAATTCGATCGTGCACGAAGCACTCATGCGCGAAGCGAATGGGAGGCGCCGATGAGCTGGGAACCGACGACCTTGCGGACGATCGACCTGGGGTACGAGCAAATGCTGGTGTTCGAGTCGCATCCCGGTGCAAGAGTGCGCGTGCTGTACGGCAGCGTCTGGTTGACCGAGGAGGGGGTGCCGCGCGATTCGATCGCCGGAAGCGGCGACGACGTCGCGCTGCGCGCGCGGGGCACGGCGCTTCTCGAAAGCCTCGCGCCCGCGCGCGTCGAGATCGTCGACCGCGCGTCGCACGCGCCGTGGCGCCGGCTGACCGACGTTGCCTTCGCGGTCGCGCGGCGCGTGCGGTGCTGGCGCACACGGCTGCAGTTGGGCGGGACGCAGGTCGGCTGATCCGGGCCCGGCGCATCGCCGCATGAATGACCGAGCCAGCGCAGGAGGCTGCCGTGAAAGGATGGAAACTCGACTCGTTGTGGATGTCGCTGCTCGGGCTCGTCGCGACGGTGGTGCTCGGCGGCGCGGTGCTCGACATCGGCGCCGGCGCGGCGCACGGTGTCGCACGATCCTTCGCGGACGCGACGCCGGAAGCGAACCCGGGCGCAAACGCGCGAGCCGGCGCGCTCGCGTGCCCGATCTGAGTCCGGCAACGACCTCTCAGCCGCCCGGCAGACCGAGCCGCTGCCAGATCGCGAGCGTGGGCTCGGCCTGGTTCATCGTGTAGAAGTGCAGACCGGGAGCGTCGGCCGCGAGAAGCCGCTCGCACAGATCGGCGACGACGTCCAGCCCGAAGGCGCGGATCG
>JBKBSH010000102.1:0-7278 GCA_046291795.1 Burkholderiaceae bacterium
CGCCGTCTGCGCCGATCTTGCTCACCCAGTCGCCGCGCCCGGTCTGCATCAATGCGAGGTCGCTGCGCGCGGTCCCGGACACGAGGTCGGGATGGCGCTTCATCGCGTACGCCAGCGCCGCCAGCGCGGGGGTGGCGCCGAGCGCGAGCTGGCAGAACGCGTGCGCGAGCCGAGCCAGCGGAACCGCGTAATTCGGCGCGCTGCAGCCGTCGATGCCCGTCGGCAGCGTCACGCCCGGGGCGAAGCGCCGCACCGTCTCGCGCACGCGCCGCTGCCCGGGCGCATCCGGATCCAGGTAATCCGCGAACGGCGCGCCGTGCAGCCGGCAGTACGCGAGAAAGCCCGCATGCTTGCCCGAGCAGTTGTGATGGAGCTGGTTCCATCGCGCGCCGGGCGGCATCGGCGACGCCGTCGCGGTGAAGTAGGTCGGCGGATGGCAGCCGCACCGCAGGTCGGACTCGCTCGCGCCGATTCGCTCGAGCATGCGCGAGACGATGTCGACGTGCACCTGCTCGCCGCTGTGGCTGGCGCACATCAGCGCCAGCTCGTGCGACGTGAAGCCGAAGCGATCCATGCCGCCGTCCTCGACGAAGGGCAGCGCCTGCAGCGGCTTGAGCGCCGAGCGCGTGAAGTTCAGGCCTTCGGGGTCGCCGACCCCGGCGACGAGTTTCCCCGCGTGATCGACGATCGCGATCGAGCCGAGGTGGACGAGTTCAGGAAACCCGCCGCGCGTGGCGATGACGAGCGGGACGTGGCGCGGTGCGGCCTGCATCGGCGATGGCGCAGCGTTCCGCGGCGGTTCGTCAGGCGGCGCCGGCGGGCGCGCCTGCGGCCAGCCGCGCGGCGACTTCCTTGCGGTAGCGGTTCAGCTCCTGAACCGAGTTGAAGGTCCGCTCGAACAGCAGCCCCATGTTGTGCAGGATGCGCTCGACGACCTTCGATTCCCACGCGTCGTCGAACCGGATCTGCTCGTCGAGCCAGCGCTCGAGCCAGGTCGGATCGGGCAGCCGCGACTGCACCGTGTCGCGCGGATAGAGCGCCCGGCTGACGTGCAGGTTGGTCGGATGCAGCGCCTTGGCGGTGCGCTTGGCCGAAGCCATCAGCACGGCGATCTTGGAAAATGCCGCGCGCGCGGTGTCGCCGAGTTCGGCGAGGTATTTTTTCATGTAGCGCAGGTAAGCGCCGCCGTGGCGCGCCTCGTCCTGGGCCAGCGTTCGGTAGATGTGCTTGATGACCGGCTCGGTGTGCCACTCCGAAGCGCGCCGGTACCAGTGGTTCAGCCGGATCTCGCCGCAGAAGTGCAGCGTCAGCGTCTCGAGCGCGGGCGCCGGATCGAACTCGAAGCGCACGTCGTGCAGCTCCTGCTCGGTCGGCGCCAGCTCGGGGCGGAACCGGCGCAGGTACTCCATCAGCACGAGCGCGTGTTTCTGTTCCTCGAAGAACCACACCGACATGAACGCGGAAAAGTCCGAGTCGTGCCGGTTGTCGCGCAGGAACATCTCGGTGGCCGGCAGCGCGGACCACTCGGTGATCGCGTTCATCTTGACCGTGTACGCCTGCTCGTCGCTGAGCCTGGAGGCGTCGAACGCATCCCACGGGATGTCGCGTTCGAGGTTCCAGCGAACCGCTTCGAGCGACTTGAACAGTTCGGGATAGAGCATCGTCATGGCGAACCTGCCGTTTCAGTGGGCCGCCGCGACCGGCGCAGACGCCGTGTCGGCGCTGTCGCGCGTCAGACTTTCCGCTTGTCGCGTTCGATCAACGCGTACGCGGAGTGGTTGTGGATCGACTCGAAATTCTCGGCCGAGACGGCGTACGCGAGCACGCGCGCATCGGCGTCGAGTGCCATCGCGACATCGCGCACGATGTCCTCGACGAACTTCGGGTTGTCGTACGCCTGTTCGGTCACGTACTTCTCGTCGGGTCGCTTCAGCAGCGCCCACATTTCGGACGATCCGGCGGACTCGGCGATGCGGATCTGTTCCTCGATGCTCAGGTCGCCGTCGACCTCGGCGCTGATCGTCACGTGCGAGCGCTGGTTGTGCGCGCCGTAGTCGGCGACCTTCTTGCTGCACGGACACAGGCTGGTGACCGGCACGACGACGGTCTGGGTGAGCGTGAGGCCGTTGCCGTCCTGATCGGCGCGCAGCGTCACCTGATAGTCCATCAGGCTCCTCACGCCGGACACCGGCGCGGTCTTCGAGACGAAGTACGGGAAACGGACCTCGATGTGGCCGCGCTCGGCTTCGAGCCGTTCGAGCATCGACTCCATCAGCCGCGCCATCGACGCCGCCGAAAGCGGCTCGTGGTGCTGCTGCAGCACCTCGATGAAGCGCGACATGTGCGTGCCCTTTTTCTCCGCGGGCAGCCCGACGTACATATCGACCGTCGCGACCGACGGCTGCGTGCCGCGCGGTGTCGCCACCGTCACCGGGTGCGTCATCGAGCGCACGCCGACGCGCTGGATCGCGATGTCGCGGCCGTCTGCGCCGGCCTGCACGTCGGGAAGGAACATCCTGTCAGGAGCGTTCATCACAATGTCCGAATTGTCGCCCAAACCCGCCGGTCGCCGGCGCGCGTCGTCAAACTCACGCCGGCACCGTGCGCCTCGCACGTGCCGGCGCGCGGGCGGCTATCGACCGTACGCGCAGCGGGTCCTTTCAGCGGCTCGCCGCGGCCCGGGCCGCGAGCAGTTGCTCGATCCGCTGCGTCAATTTGCGGTCCAGCGGCGCGACGGCGCTCGCGAACTGCTCGACGACGCGGCCGTCGCGGTCGATCAGGTACTTGTGGAAGTTCCACTTCGGCGCCTGCCCGCTCGCGCGTGCCAGCGCGGCGAAAAACGGATGCGCAGTCTGCCCGACGACGGAGGTCTTCGCAAACATCGGGAACTTCACACCGTACGTGTTGAAGCAGAAATCCGCGATGGACTTGTTGTCTGCGGGCTCCTGGTTGAAGTCGTTCGACGGAAACCCGAGCACCACGAGGCCGCGCGATGCATACCGCGCGTGCAGCGCTTCCAGCCCCTCGTACTGCGACGACGTATAGCCGCAGAAGCTCGCCGTGTTGACGACCAGCAGCACGCGCCCCGCGTACTGGCACAGGTTCTGGGGCGCCTCGTCCTGCAGCCGCGGAGCGCTGTGCGCCAGCAACGGCGGGCAGTCGGACGCCGCTCGCGCCGACGAAGCCGCCGCGGCGAGCGCGAGGATTGCCGCCAGCAGCGGCGCGGCGGTTCTGAAACCCATGGTCGTCTGTCCTGGACGGGGGCGGAATCCGCAATGCTAGCGCGCCGCTTTGACCCCCTCGTTGCACGGTCCGCGGCTGCGTCGCAGGCCGCCGCAGGGCGGCCGCTCGAAATGGCGGACAATCCCGGCATCGAGTCCGCCCGGAGTCCGAGATGAAATTGCTCGATCGAATCGCCGTCGTCACCGGCGCCGCGCAGGGCATCGGCGCGGCCTGCGCAAAGGTCTTCGCCGCCGAAGGCGCCAGGGTCGTCGTCAGCGACGTCAACGAAGTCGGCGGCGCCGCGCTCGTCAAGGACATCGCCGCAGCCGGCGGGACCGCGCTGTTCTGCCGCGCCGACGTCGGTGAGCGCGCCGATGCCGAGCGGCTCGTCAGGTTCGCGGTCGATCACTACGGCCGGCTCGACGTGCTCGTCAACAACGCGGGCATCGTGCACGCGGCCGATTTCCTCGACCTCGCCGAGGAGGATTTCGATCGCGTCGTGCGAGTCAACTTGAAGGGCGCGTTTCTGTGCGGTCAGGCCGCCGCGCGGCAGATGGCCGCGCAGCCGCCCCGCGCCGGCGCGCCGGCCGGCAGCGAGCGCGGCGTCGTGATCAACATGTCGAGCGCCAACGCGGTGGTCGCGATCGCCAACCAGGTTCCGTACACGGTCAGCAAGGGCGGCGTGAACCAGTTGACCAAGGTCATGGCGATCGCCCTGGCGCCGCGCGGCATCCGCGTGATGGGCATCGGCCCCGGATCGATCGCGACCGAGCTGCTGAAGACGGCGGTGCTGACGAACGAAGCGGCTCGTACCCGCATCCTGTCGCGCACGCCGCTCGGCCGGCTCGGCGAACCCGAAGAGGTCGCGCGCATCGCCGCGTTCCTCGCCAGCGACGACGCGTCGTATCTGACCGGCTCGACCGTCTATCCCGACGGCGGGCGGCTCGCGCTGAACTACACGATGTAGGCGTTCAGTAAAAAACCGTCAGCACGCCGGTGAAGCCGTACAGATTGCGGCCGCCGATCTCGCCGTTCGCGTAAAAGCCCACCAGCGGAACGTCGCCGAGCTGGTGCCGGATCAGCCGCAGCTCCTCGTGCTGTTCGCCGAACATGTGCGAACCGCGGCCGAGGCAGGAGACGTAGATCGCGCCGCTCGGCTCGACCTGCGAACCGGTCGACTCGGCGCGCTCGTGCAGGTGGTCGCGGATCTCCGAGCAGATGCGGATCAGGTCCTTGCGCGCCGCGGCCTCGTCGCGGGTGCAGAAGCTCACTGCCGCGCCGTCCTCGATCGCGCCGGCGATCGCGACCGATCCCTTGCCCGGATCGAGCGCGACGATGTGCCGCACGACGTAGTCCGCCACCGGCGTGCGCTCGCGATACGCGTTGCCTGCGGGCGGCTCGATGCCGACGAACAGCCCGCGCCGCGCCAGTGTGGCCAGTGCCGCGCGCGCCTCGCGCGCGTCGCCCGTCAGCACGCGGCTGCGGATGCCGGCGTCCTCGAGCAGCAGCTCGAAAGCGCGTTCGCCGTCGAGCTCGTAGATCAGGTTGTGGTCCGCGCGCGTGACGGTGCGCCTCACCGAAAACGGATGACAGCCCTGCGAGACGCGCGACACGAGCCGCACGTCGCCGCTGAACACCACGCCCGAAAGGCCGCCGGAAAGGACGCGGTCGGCGATCTGCAGCGTTCGGCCGCGCGCGCTCGACAGTCCTCCGAACAGGTAGCCGCTTTCGACCTTGCCGGCCATGTCGGTGATCAGCTCGGGCAGATCGGGCGTGTCGGGGTCGGCGTGCACCAGCGCGGTGAAGGCGGTCGGCGCGCCGCTCGGCGTGGCGAGCCCGAGCGCCGGCGGACGTTGCGTGCCCGAGAACACGTTGAAGCTGCCGGCCGCGAAGCTCGCGAGCATCACTGCCAGCGCCGGTTCGTCGGTGTACTCGACGCCGGTCGCGCAGATGCCGGCGCCGACCGAGCCGACCCAGTTCGGGATGCCGGTGCGCGCCTTCAGCGTCGTCAGGATCGCGTCGGCGCGGGGTGCCAGCGCGTCGGTCAGGTACAGGAAACCCAGGTTCGCGTTGCGCGCGTAACGCTCGTCGCCGTTGAACCCCTGCAGATGCAACAGACACTCGTCGACCGCGACCGACCAGTCGGGGTGCGCGGCGTGGGCGTGACGGAAGCGCATCGTGCGTCAGCGTTTCTTTGGCCGTGCACGCCGCTTGGCGCCCGGCGCCGACTTCGTCGCCTCGGCGCCGCTTTCGGCGCCCGCGGTCGCGGCGGCTGCGATCTTCGTGAACTGGTCCTGCAGCGTGTTCCACCACGCCGCCGGATTCAGCGGCATTTCGCCCGCCTTGGGCGCGTGCTGCGGCGTGCCGCGGCGGCCGTTCTTCGCGGGCCGCCGCTGCGGCTCGGGTGTCGCCTTCGCCGCGCCCTGCGCGGGCGGCGTTGCGGACGACGGCGCGTCAGGCCTGCCGATCACCGGCTGCAGCATTGCGCCGCCGACCTGCTTGAGCGTGACGATCGTCGCGCGCTGCACCTCCAGGCTCTGGATCGTCGTGCGCAGCATGCCGGCGTTCAGTTGCAGCCACTGCTCGACCGCGCGCAGATCGGCGATGCGCTTGTCGAGCTCGTCGACGTCGAGCGTGGGCGCGATCATGTTCGGCAGCGTCTGCGGCAGCCGCGTGGCCATCTGCGCGAAGCTGCCGGGGCTCGGGATTCCCGGCAATCCGGACATGCTCCACATCTTCTTCATCCATTCGAAGCCTTCGCCGAAGGTATCGCCGAACGGCAGCGACGGCATCGCGTTCCTGGCGGGCATCGGCGTCTCCTCGTCGCGCGATCAGCGCTTGCGCAGCGGCGCGACCTTCTGCCGGATCGCGCCGAACAGCGACGCGCCCTGGCGGTCGAACATCTCGATCGCGACGGTGTCGCCGTACTTCATGAACGGCGTCGTCGGCTTGCCGTCGGCGATCATCTCCAGACTACGCCTTTCGGCGATGCAGCCATAGCCCCGGCTGCGGTCGACGTTCGACACGGTGCCCGAGCCGATGATCGAGCCGGCGCGCAGGTTGCGCGTTTTCGCCGCGTGCGCGATCAGTTGCGGGAAGTTGAACGTCATGTCCTCGCCCGCGTCCGGCTCGCCGACCTTCACACCGTTCCAGTGCACGACGACGGGCCGATGCACCTTGCCGTCGCGCCAGTCGTCGCCCAACTCGTCGGGCGTGAGCGCGACCGGCGAGAACGCGGTGGCCGGTTTGCTCTGGAAGAATCCGAACCCTTTCGCGAGTTCGTCCGGAATCAGGTTGCGCAGGCTCACGTCGTTGGCGAGCATGACGAGCTTGATGTGTTGCGCGGCCTCGTCGGCACTCGTCCCCATCGGCACGTCGTCCGTGACGACGGCGACCTCGGCCTCGAAGTCGATGCCGAACTTCTCGCTCGGACACACGATGTCGTCGCACGGCCCGAGCAGATCGTCCGATCCGCCCTGATACATCAGCGGATCGGTCCAGAACGACGGGGGCATCTCGGCGCCGCGTGCCTTGCGCACCAGCTCGACGTGATTGACGTAGGCGGAACCGTCGGCCCACTGGTAGGCGCGCGGCAGCGGCGCCATGCACTGCGCGGGATCGAAGGCGAACGCATGGCGCGTTCGCCCTTCGTTCAGCGCGGCGTACAGCTCGTCCAACTGCGGTGCGATGAACGCCCAGTCGTCGAGCAGATGCTGCATCCGGCTCGCGATGCCGCTGGCGAAATGCGCGAGCTGCAGGTCGCGCGAAACGACGACGAGCTGACCGTCGCGCGAGCCGTCGCGCAAAGTGGCGACTTTCATTCGGTTATTCTGCGTCGAGGTTGGCAGAGCGCGGCTATCTTAGCCCGCACGCGCGCGCTGCCGTCGTTGCGGCGGTCGGCGCCGACGCCGCGTCACGCGTTCGAGCGCAGACATGTCCTTCGTCCTCTCGCTTCACGGGCTACGCGCCGGCGCGCGCGCGGTGCATCCGCCCGTTCACGCCGGCCGCGCGGTCGCACTGCTCGGCGCCTCCGTGCTGCTGCACTGGTGGGTGCTC
>JBKBSH010000103.1:0-1987 GCA_046291795.1 Burkholderiaceae bacterium
CCGACGTTGCGGATTTCGCCGTGCCTGACGACGAACGGGTGCCGGTACTCGGGATTGGCGGTCGCCAGGTGCGCGACGATGTTGCGGATCTTGTCGCCGTACGGACGCGCGTGACGCATCCGGTCCTGCGCCTTGCGCATCTTGCTGGCGGCGACCATCTCCATCGCCTTGGTGATCTTGCGCGTGTTCTGCACGCTCTTGATCTTCAGGCGGATCTCTTTGGTGCTCGGCATGGGCGTTCTCCGTCGGACGGCGCGATGGGTCTCAGTACGCGCCCGACTTCTTGAACTCCTTGATCGCCTCGTGCAACGCGGCCTCGTCGTCCTTCGACAGGTCCTTGGTCGACTCGATGCGGTCGACCAGCGCCGTGTGCTTGCTCTTCAGGTAGTCGCGCAGCGCGCGTTCGGCGGCGAGCGCATTTTTCACGTCGATGTCGTCGAAGTAGCCGTTGTTGACCGCGAACAGCGTGATCGCCTGCTCCCAGACCTGCAGCGGGTGGTACTGGGGCTGCTTCATCAGCTCGGTGACCATCCGGCCGCGCTCGAGCTGCTTGCGAGTCGTTTCATCGAGATCGGAGGCGAACTGCGCGAACGCGGCGAGCTCGCGGTACTGTGCGAGCGCGAGCCGCACGCCGCCGCCGAGTTTCTTGATGACCTTGGTCTGCGCCGCGCCGCCGACGCGCGACACCGAGATGCCGGCGTTGATCGCGGGACGGATGCCGGCGTTGAAGAGATCTGTCTCGAGGAAGATCTGGCCGTCGGTGATCGAGATCACGTTGGTCGGAACGAATGCGGTGACGTCGCCCGCCTGCGTTTCGATGATCGGCAGTGCGGTCAGCGACCCGGTCTTGCCCTTGACCTGGCCTTGGGTGAATTTCTCGACGTAGTCCTCGTTGACGCGCGCAGCGCGCTCGAGCAGCCGCGAATGCAGGTAGAACACGTCGCCGGGATACGCCTCGCGGCCCGGCGGGCGGCGCAGCAGCAGCGACACCTGCCGGTACGCCCACGCCTGCTTGGTCAGGTCGTCGTAGATGATCAGCGCGTCCTGGCCGCGGTCGCGGAAATACTCGCCCATCGTGCAGCCCGAATACGGCGCGATGTACTGCATCGCCGCCGACTCCGACGCGCTGGCCGCGACGACGATCGTGTACGCCATCGCGCCGTGCTCCTCGAGCTTGCGCACGACGTTGGCGATCGTCGAGGCCTTCTGGCCGATCGCGACATAGATGCAGGTCAGGTCCTTGCCTTTGGAGTTGATGATCGTGTCGACGGCGACGGCGGTCTTGCCGGTCTGCCGGTCGCCGATGATCAGTTCGCGCTGGCCGCGGCCGATCGGCACCATCGCGTCGATCGCCTTCAGCCCCGTCTGCACCGGCTGCGACACCGACTTGCGCGCGATCACGCCGGGCGCGACCTTCTCGATCACGTCGGTGAGCTTGGCGTTGATCGGGCCCTTGCCGTCGATCGGCTGGCCGAGCGAGTTGACGACGCGGCCGATCAGCTCGGGGCCGACGGGCACCTCGAGAATGCGCCCGGTCGCCTTGACCGTGTCGCCTTCCCGGATGTGCTCGTAGTTGCCCAGCACGACCGCGCCGACCGAGTCGCGCTCGAGGTTCAGCGCCAGGCCGTACGTGTTGCCCGGGAACTCGAGCATCTCGCCCTGCATCGCGTCGGACAGGCCGTGAATCCGGCAGATGCCGTCGGTCACCGTGACGACGGTGCCCTGCGTACGGATGTCGGCGGTGGCCGCAAAGTTCTGGATCCGGCTTTTCAGCAGTTCGCTGATTTCAGATGGATTGAGCTGCATGTCCCAACTCCGAGTTCGTATCTAGGCGGCGGTCAGCGCGGCGTGCATCTGCGCCAGTCGCGTCTTCACCGTGGTATCGAGCACGTGATCGCCGACCGTCACCCGCACGCCGCCGATCAGCCCGGGGTCGACCTTGACTTCCGGTTTGAGCTTCAGACCGAACTTGCGCGCGAGCCCCCAC
>JBKBSH010000103.1:1997-7268 GCA_046291795.1 Burkholderiaceae bacterium
CGGAGCCGGTGGTCGGGCAGTGGATCCGCGACAATCTCGGTCCGCGGGCACTGCTGTCCGATGCACGGGAGGGCGCGGGCGCGCTGGCCGCGCTTCTGCGGCAGGCGCCGGAACTGGCGCGCGATCTCGGGCAGCGCGGCGATGCGGTCGTTGTCGATCACGAGCTTCAGAAAATTACGGATCGGCTCCGGCAGCGGCGACTTCAGAAGGCCCGCCAGCAGATCGTAGATCTGTTCGTTCGTCAGTTTCGGATCGCGCACGGCCTGCGCGACATCGGGATGCGAGGCGACGGCGGCGATCTCGTCGAGGATCGCGAGCCAGCGGTCGAGCGCGCCGGCATCGGACCGGTCTGCGCGCGCCGCCGCGAACAGCGCGTCGGCGTACGGACGGGCGATCGTTGACAGCTCGGCCATGGCTCAGAGCTGGCCCTTGAGCTGCGCCAGCAGGTCGGCGTGCACCTGCGCGTTGACCTCGCGCCTGAGGATCTGCTCGGCGCCTGCGACCGCGAGCCTGGCGACTTCGTCGCGCAGCGCGTCTTTGACGCGCTCCATCTCCTGCTCGGCCTCGGCCTTGGCCGCGGCGATCAATCGGTCACCTTCGGCCTTGGCGACCCGCTTGGCCTCGTCGACGATCGCCTGTGCGCGCTTTTCGGTCTCGGCGACGATCGCCTGCGCCCGGGCGCGCGCTTCGGCTTCGAGCTGGGCGATCCGCTTCTGCGCTTCGTCCAGGCTCTTGGTGCCGCGCTCGGCGGCCGCGAGCCCGTCGGCGATCTTCCTGGCGCGCTCGTCGAGCGCGTTGCGCAGCGGGGGCCAGATGTATTTCATCGTGATCAGAACCCCGATGAAGAGGACCACCGTCTGGATGAACAGCGTTGCGTTGATGTTCATGGGAAATCCGGAAAACGCCGATCGCGCCCGGCGGCGCGTCGGCAGTCTCAGTCACGGGTCGGCGGCCGTTCGCGCGGCTAGGCGGCGGCGAACGGGTTGGCGAACGCGAACATCATCGCGATGCCCACACCGATCAGGAACGCCGCGTCGATCAGGCCGGCGAGCAGGAACATCTTGGTCTGCAGCGTGTTCATCAGCTCGGGCTGGCGCGCGGCGGCCTCGATGTACTTGCCGCCCATGATGCCGATGCCGATGCAGGCGCCGATGGCTCCGAGGCCGATGATCAGACCGCAAGCCAGCGCGACGAGAGCAACGTTGGTCATTGATGACTCCTTGGGTTCAGTGAGGTTGCGAATGGGGTTGGGGATCAGTGGCCTTCGTGCGCCTGGCCGATGTAGACCAGCGTCAGCATCATGAAGATGAAGGCTTGCAGCGTCACGATCAGCACGTGGAACAGCCACCACGCGAGTCCGGCGATCACGTGTCCGGCGGCCAGCAGGATCGAGCCGTCGAGGCGCCACGCCCAGTAGCCGCCCATCAGCGCGATCAGGAAGAACAGCAGCTCGCCCGCGTACATGTTGCCGAACAACCGCATGCCGAGCGAAACCGTTTTCGCCACGTACTCGATGATGTTGATGCCGAGATTGGCCACGCCCAGCAGCAGCGCGAAGATCGGGTTCTTCGACGTGCCGAACGGGGCGCACACCAGCTCGTGCACCCAGCCGCCGAAGCCCTTGATCTTGATGCCGTAGTACAGCATCAGCAGCAGCACGCCGAACGACAGCCCGATCGTGCCGTTGACGTCGGCGGTCGGCAGCGGCCGCAGGTACTCGATGTGGAAGAGGTTGTGCGCGATCCACGGGAACCACTCGACGGGGATCAGGTCGATCGCGTTCATCACGAAGATCCAGACGAACACCGTCAGCGCGAGCGGCGCGATGAAGGTGCGGTCGCCGTGGACGATCGACTTGCTCTGCTCTTCGACCATCTCGACGATGATCTCGACGAAGGCCTGGAAACGACCCGGCACACCGGAGGTGACGCGCCGGGCGGCCGCGCGCAGCACGAGCAGCGTCAGCAGCAGACAGACGATCGAGAAGAACAGCGTGTCGACGTTGATGACCGAGAAGTCGACGATGAACTTCTGCTTGTCGGTCGCGTTGTGCGTCAGGTGATGGACGATGTATTCGGTGGCGGTGGGTGCCTGGCTCGCAGCCATTTTTCGTCCCGTCGTTCAGCGCCAGACAAAGGCGATCAGATAACTCTTCAGAGCGGCGATGACCGCGACGATCAGCGCCAGCCAAACCACGTCGCGGTACGTCCAGGCGATCAGCGCGAGCAGCGCGATCGTCGAACCCACCTTGACGAACTCGCCTACGAAAAACGTGGCTGCGCTCGTCCCCTGCGGACGTCGGCCGGCGATCGCCAGCCGCAGCGCGAACAACCCGTTCGGAACGAAACAGGCGGCTCCGCCCAGCAAGGCCGAGAGCGCGGCCGCGCTTCCCCCCAATGGCCACGCCGCCAGCGAAACGACCGCGGTCGCGAGGATCTGCAGGCCGACGATCCGGAACATGCTCATCCGCCCCCGAACGCCCGACGAACTCACCGCCGAACGCACAGGACCCCGCGTCGCGTCGTGCTGCGCCGCTTCGTTTTTCGTAAAGGCGCGGGATTCTACGGGCGCCGACGAAGTGCGGTCAAATTGAGGGGTCGGGCGCGAACGGCTACTTCCTGAGCCTCTGAACGATTCCGTCGAGCTGGTCGAGCGACGAAAACCGGATCTCGATCGCGCCCTTGCCCTTGGCATCGGCGCGCAGGCGGACGACGGCACCGAGTGCGTCGGCGAGTTCCTCTTCGAGCCGTTCGATGTCTCGGCTGCGCGGCGCGGCTGCTGCCGCCCGGCGCTTGCCTTCGCCCTGCTGAACGCGCGCGACCAGGGTCTCGGCCTCGCGGACGCTCATCCCCTTGACGACGATCTGATGACCGAGCTGTACCTGGGTGGCCGCATCGACCGCGAGCAGCGCGCGCGCGTGTCCCATGTCGAGCTTGCCGCCCATCAGCATCTCCTGCACGGGCGCAGCCAGGTTGAGCAGCCGCAACAGGTTCGACGTGGCGCTGCGCGAGCGGCCGATCGCGGCCGCCGCCTGTTCGTGCGTGAAGTTGAACTCCCGGATCAGGCGCTGCACGCCCTGCGCCTCCTCGAGCGGATTCAGATCCTCGCGCTGGATGTTTTCGATCAGCGCCATCGCGAGTGCCGCGTCGTCGGGAACGTCCTTGACCAGTACCGGCACTTCGTCGAGCCCTGCCATCTGCGCGGCGCGGAATCGACGCTCGCCGGCGATGATCTCGTACTGGTCGGCGCCGACCGCGCGCACGAGGATCGGCTGCATCACGCCCTGCGCCTTGATCGACTCGGCGAGTTCGGCGAGCGCCTCGGCATTCATCCTCGTTCGCGGCTGATACCGGCCCGCGCGCAGCTTCGCGATCGGCAGGCTCGTCGGCGCGCCGGCGGGCGCAGCGGCCGGCTCGCCGCCGAGCAACGCGTCGAGGCCGCGGCCCAGGCCGCGCACTTTTTTCATGACCACGTCTTCCCCGGATCCGTCACAGCGACTTCACGCGTTCGATCATCTCCGCGCCGAACGACAGGTACGCCTGCGCCCCGCGCGAGCCGCGGTCGTAGGCCACCCCCGGCAGGCCGTAGCTCGGCGCCTCCGCAAGCCGCACGTTGCGCGGAATGATCGTCTTGAACACCTTGTCGCCGAAGTGCCCTTCGAGCTGTTCCGATACCTGCTGCTGCAGGGTCATGCGCGGATCGAACATCACGCGCAGCAGACCGATGATCTTCAGGTCGGCGTTCAGATTGGCGTGCACGCGCTTGATCGTGTTCACCAGGTCGGTCAGCCCTTCGAGCGCGAAGTACTCGCACTGCATCGGGATCACGACGCCGTGCGCCGCGCACAGCCCGTTCAACGTGAGCAGCGACAGCGAAGGCGGGCAGTCGATCAGCACGAAATCGTAGTCGGCATCGACCGCCGCGAGCGCGGACTTCAGGCGCGTCTCGCGATCGTCGAGGTCGACCAGCTCGACTTCGGCGCCGGCCAGATCGCGGTTGGCGCCGAGCATGTCATAGCCGCCGGCCTCGGATTTCACGCGCGCCTGCACGACCGTCGCCAGCCCAAGCAGCACGTGATAGACGGAGCGCGCGAGTGAGCGCTTGTCGATCCCGCTGCCCATCGTCGCATTGCCCTGCGGGTCGAGGTCGACCAGCAGCACGCGCTGGTCCTGCGCGGCGAGCCCCGCGGCCAGGTTGACGCTGGTCGTCGTCTTGCCGACGCCGCCTTTCTGGTTCGCGATGCAGAAGATGCGCGCCACGGTTCAATCGGTCCCAGGCTCGGTCGCGGCGGGTGGCGGGCAGCACGCGGCCGCCAGGGGCGCAACGGCTCGGCAATCGGCAACGCGCGACATCAGCAGGGTTCGACGATGATCAGGTGCCGCTGCGCGTCCAGCAGCGGGACGCGGAGTTTAACCGTGCGCCGCACACGGGCATCCCTGGGCAACTCGGCGATCTCTGCGTGCGGAGCGGCCCCCTTCATCGCGAGCCAGACTGCGCCCGGCGCGAGCAAATGCCGTGTGAGCGCGACCAGATCGACGAGCGACGCGAACGCGCGCGCGACGATCACATCGAAACGCTCGGCCGCTTGCCACGCCTCGACCCGCGCGTGCACGACCTCCACGTTGGCAAGGCGCAGCTCCGCACGCACTTGCCGCAGAAACGCCGCCTTCTTCTGGACCTTGTCGATCAAATGGAAGCGCCACTGCGGACGTGCGATCGCGAGCGCAACGCCCGGCAATCCGCCGCCGGCGCCCACGTCGAGCACGCGCAGCGCCCGTCCGTCCGCCAGCGTGTCGAGTTCCGGGAGGATCGACAGCGAATCCAGCAGGTGCAGGGACACGACATCGCCGGGCCGGTCGATCGCGGTGAGGTTGTAAACGGCGTTCCATTTGATCAGCAGCGCGGCGAAGCGCGCGAGCCGGTCCACCTGCTCGCGGCCGAGCACGATGCCGAGCTGCGCCGCGCCGGATGCAACCGCGTCGGTCAGCGCGCCGGCGTCACGCGGCGAGCTTGCCGGCGTCACGTTTGTTCAGTCGCTTCAGGTGGACGAGCAGCAGCGAGATGGCGGCCGGCGTCACGCCGGAGATTCGCGCCGCTTGGCCGATCGTTTCGGGGCGATGAGCCTTGAGCTTCTGGCGCACCTCGATCGACAACCCGCGTACGGCGTCGTAGTCCAGTGTGGCCGGGATGCGCGTCGTTTCGCTCGACTCGTGCCTCGCGACCTCTTCCTCCTGGCGCGCGATGTAGCCCGCGTACTTGATCGCGATCTCG
>JBKBSH010000104.1:0-5097 GCA_046291795.1 Burkholderiaceae bacterium
TGCTGTACCGGGAGTCGCGCGGCGCGATCGAGGTGCTGCTCGTCCATCCGGGCGGCCCGTTGTGGGCGCGCAAGGACGCAGGTGCCTGGTCGATCCCGAAAGGCGAATTCGACGCGGACGAGGAACCGCTCGCGGCCGCGCGGCGCGAGTTCGAGGAGGAAACGGGTCAAGTCGTGACGGGCGAGTTCACCGCGCTGCAGCCGGTGCGACAACGCAGCGGCAAGATCGTGCACGCGTGGGCCGTTCGCGCGGACTTCGACCCCGCGCGGCTTCGCAGCAACCCCTTCACGATGCAGTGGCCGCCGAAGTCGGGGCAGTCGCGCGAGTTTCCGGAAGTCGATCGCGCCGCGTGGTTCACGCTCGGCGAAGCACGCGCGAAGATCCAGCCCGGACAGCGGCCTGTGCTCGACCAGCTCGAGGCGTTGTTGCAGCGGGGTCGGACTGCGCGTTGAGCGCGAGGCGGCTTCTTCGTCGGGCACACCGACCCGAGCCGGGCGACGTTTCCAAAGCGTGAGGTCACGCGCTATCGTCGCCGTACGACACCCCGTGACGCTGCGCGCCCAGCATCAACCTCATGGCCGCCGAAGCGCTGATCCTTGCGATCGACCAAGGCACGCACGCCAGCCGCGCGCTCGTGCTCGACCGGCGCGGCCGGATCGTCGCGCACGGAGCAAAGGACGTCGCCCTCGTTCGCCCGCAGACGGACTGGGCCGAGCAGGACGGCGAGGAAATCGTCGCGTCGATCCACGACGCGGTCGCGCAGGCGGTCGCGGCGCTCGGTCGCCGCGCGCGCGACATCGTCGTGGCCGGGTTGTCGAGCCAGCGTTCGAGCGCGGTGTGCTGGGATCGCGCCAGCGGCTGCGCGCTGTCGCCGATCTTCAGTTGGCAGGATCGGCGCATGCACGCGTGGATCGACTCGCTCGCCGCGCACGGCGACGCGGTCCATCGCAGGACGGGGCTTTATCTGTCGCCGCACTACGGCGCGACCAAGCTGCGCTGGGCGCTCGACCACCTGCCTGCGGTGCGCCGGGCGCGCGACGCGGGCACGCTCGCGTGTGGGCCGATGGCGAGTTTTCTCGTTTACCGGCTGACCAGGGAACGCACGTTCGCGGCCGACCCTCAATGCGCGGCGCGCACGCAACTGTGGAACCTGCAGGCGCGCGACTGGGACGACGAGCTGTTGCGGCTGTTCGGCCTGCCTGCGGGGTTTCTTCCGCGCAGCGCGCAGACCTGCGATCGATGGGGCACGCTCGTCGCGGGCGGAATCGAAGCGCCACTGGCGGCGGTCAACGGCGACCAGTCGGCGGCGGTGTTCGCCTTCGGCTGGCCGGAAGCGGGGTCGGCGTACGTCAACGTCGGTACCAGCGCGTTCGTGCAGCGCGCGGTGCTGCGCGCGCCGGGGCATGTGCCGCGGCAGCTCACCGGGATCGTCCTCGCCGACGGCGAGACGACCGTCTATACGATCGAAGGCAACGTCAACGGCGCGGGCGCGGGGCTCGAATGGCTCGCGAACGAACTGGGCATCGACGACCTGCCCGCGCGTCTGGCCGAATGGCTCGAGCGGCCCGCGCCCGAGCTGCTGTTTCTGAACGGGATCGCCGGACTCGGCGGGCCGTTCTGGCGCGCGGCGTTCGACTCGCGCTTCGTCGGCGACGGCGCAGCGCCGTGGCGCAAGGCCGTTGCGCTGGTCGAAAGCATCGCCTTTCTCCTGCAGGCCAACATCGACCACATGGCCGCGTACGTGCCGCCGGTCGAGCGCATCCGCGCCAGCGGCGGCGTGTCGCGGCTCGACGGGCTGTGCCGCAAGCTCGCTTCGCTGAATGGCGTGCCGGTGCACCGGCGCGACGACCCCGAAGCGAGCGCGCGCGGCATCGCCTATCTCGCTGCGGGCCGTCCGGCCGAGTGGAACACCGGGGCCAACGAAGAGGTGTTCGAGCCGCAGCACGACGCCGCGTTGCGCGAACGCTACCGCCGCTGGCGCGCGCTGATGGCCGAAGCCACGGGCGTTTGACGCTTCGCCTCCCTTTTCAAGGGGGCAGAGCGGCCGGCCGATCGCGGCATTCTTGCCACACCGCAAGGCGCCCGGGGGCTCGAACGCCGATACTTCGCGCCCATGCTCGGACGCGTCACCGCGACCATCAAAGGCTGCGCCGCCGGCGCCGTGCTGGCGCTCGCCACGCTCGTGCTGACCGCGGCGATGATGCCTTTCGCGCTCGCCAAGCTCGTCGCGCCGGCGGCCGCGGTGCGGCGCGTGGTCGACCGCGCGCTCAACGCGCTGGCCGGCGCGTGGATCCGCGTGAACAACGCGTGGATGGCGGCAGTCGGCCGCACCCGCTGGGACGTGCACGGCGTCGAAGGGCTGGACCCGCGCGGCTGGTACCTCGTGGTCAGCAACCATGCAAGCTGGGTCGACATCCTGGCGCTGCAGAAGGTGTTCAACGGCCGCATCCCGATGCTGAAGTTCTTCCTCAAGCAGGAGCTGATCTGGGTGCCGGTGATCGGGCTCGCGTGGTGGGCGCTCGACTTTCCGTTCCTGCGGCGCGGCCGCGGCGGCGCGTCGGGGCAGCTCGACCTGGCTGCGACGCGCCGCGCGTGCGAACGCTTCAGGCTGATCCCGACGTCGGTGATCAGCTTCGTCGAGGGCACGCGCTTCACGGCGGCCAAGCACGCGGCGCAGTCTTCGCCGTACGCGCATCTGCTCAAGCCGAAAGCGGGCGGCGTCGCGATCGCGCTGGCGACGATGGGCCGGCAGTTCGAAGCGGCGCTCGACGTGACGATCGTCTATCCGCGCGGCACGCCGACGTTCTGGGATCTGCTCGCCGGCCGCGTCCGCGAAGTCGTCGTGCGCGTTCAGCGGCGGGCGATTCCGCCCGATCTCGTCGACGACGGCGCACGCGCCGATGCGCAGCATCGGGCGCGCGTCCAGGCGTGGCTCAACGCGCTGTGGGAAGAAAAGGACCGCACGATCGGCGCGCTGCTGCGCGAGCGCTGCGCTACAGGATCCGGTTGAACCACAGCATCGAAAGCGCGCCGGCGGCGAGCGCGAGCACGGCAGCGGCGCCGGCGACGAGCGCCGTGACCTCGGTCTCCTTTTTCTGCAGCACGATCTTCGAGCCGAGGGTCTGGAAGATCTTGTGCAGGTCGGCCGCGTTGCCCGCGTAGAAGTACTCGGCGCGCGTGATGCCGGCGATCGCCTTCAGCGTTTCCTCGTCGAGCCGCGCGCGGAACGACCAGCCCTCGAATCCGACCACATCGCCTTCGACGGTGCCGATGCCGACCGTGTAGATGCGCACGCCGCGCTCGGCGGCGCGCTGCGCGGCCTCGATCGGGTCGGGCCCGGTCGTTCGCTGGCCGTCCGACAGCAGGATGATCGCCATCGAATCGTTCGAGCCCGGCGGCACGGGCTTGAATTCGGGCTTGTCCTTCTTCGGCTCCGCGTCGAGGGGGGCGCCGCGCTGGAACTCGCGGCCGTAGATCGCCTCGGTCACGTCGAACCCGCCGTCGGGAAACAGCGTGGCGAGCGAAACGATGATGCCGCTGCCGGTCGCGGTGGCGCGCTGGAGCTGAAACCGGTCGATCGCGGCGAGCAGGTCTTCGCGGTTTGTCGTCGGCGCCTGCACGAGCGATGCCGTTCCGGCGAACGTCACGATGCCGATCCGCGTATGCCGCGGCGCCCCGGCGATGAACCCGCGCGCTGCGTTCTGCGATGCGACGAGTCGGTTCGGTTCGACGTCCTTCGCGCGCATGCTGCCCGAGACGTCCATCGCGAGGATGATCGTCTGCTGCTGCGACGGCAGCGTCACGACCGCGGTCGGCCGCGCCGCCGCGACGACGAGCAGCGCCAGCGCGGCGAGGAAAAGCGCCGGCGGCACGTGACGGCGCCAGCGGCTGCCTGCCGTCATCGCGTCCTTGACGATCGCCAGGCTCGCATAGCGGATCGCGAGTTTGCTTTTCCGGCGCAGCAGCAACACGTACGCGACGATCAGCAGCGGCAGCGCCGCGGCGAGCCAGAGCAGTTCGGGCCAGAGGAACTTCATTGCACCGCTGCCGCCGCGCGGCCGTCGATCGGGACCGTGCGGCTTTCCAGATGCGCGGCGATCCGGCTGCGTACCGCCGCACCGCCCTGGCCGCGCCGCTTGCGCAGGTCGGCGAAGCGCAGCACGGCGTCGACCAGATCGCCGCCGGCAGCCAGTTCCAACGCGTCGACCCAGGCGCCGGCCAAGGCTTCGCGCAGGCGCGTCTCGCGTTCGCGCGCGGCCGCCGCGAAGCGCCGGCGAAACGCCGCGTCGTGCGTATCGACCGCGATCTGCTCGCCGGTTTCGGCGTCCTGCAGCAGCACGAGGCCCAAGTCGGGCAGCGCCATCTCGAGCGCGTCGTACAGGCGGATCGCGATGACTTCATGCCGCTGCGCGAGCCGCGCGAGCGGCTGCTCCCAGCCGGGAACGCTCAGGAAGTCGGACACGACGAACACCAGCGAGCGACGCCGCGCGAGTTTCTGTGCGGCGACGAGGAGCTCGGCGAGATCGGTCTGGGCCGCGCCGCGGCCCGCCGGGCGCGACTGCATCCGGTGCAGCAGTTCGAGCACGTGGCGCCGGCCGCTTCGCGGCGGAACGACCGCATCGACGCGGTCGCCGTAGAACACCGCGCCGACCCGGTTGCCGCGGCGCGTGAGGATGCGCGCGAGCAGCGTGACGAAGTCGGCGGCGACCGCCCGTTTCTTGGTTGCGCCGGAGCCGAAGTCGACCGAACCCGACAGGTCGAGCAGGAACCACGCGGCCACCTCGCGATCCTCGCGGTACTCGCGCACGTACGGCGTCTGCAGCCGCGCGGTGACGTTCCAGTCGATGTGGCGCACGTCGTCGTGATACTGGTATTCGCGCAGGTCCGCCAGATCCATACCGAAGCCGCGGAACAGCGTGCGGTAGTCGCCCTGCAGCAGGCCGTCGAGCCGCCGCAGCACGGTCCACTCGAGCCGGCGCAGGATCTGCTCTGCACTACTACTGGAGCGCGCGGGCATGGCCGGCATGCGTCTGCAACGGTTTGTCCGGGACCGCCACCTTGCGCATGATCTGCGCGATCAGCGCGTCGGCGGTCTGA
>JBKBSH010000104.1:5195-7196 GCA_046291795.1 Burkholderiaceae bacterium
GCCGGCATGCGTCTGCAACGGTTTGTCCGGGACCGCCACCTTGCGCATGATCTGCGCGATCAGCGCGTCGGCGGTCTGACCGTCGGCGAGCGCCTCGTACGACAGCACGAGCCGGTGGCGCAGCACGTCGGCAGCCAGATCGACGACGTCTTCCGGCAGCGCGTAGTCGCGCCCGCGCAGCAGCGCGAGCGCGCGCGCCGCTTCGATCAGGTGGATCGTCGCGCGCGGGCTCGCACCGAAGGTGATGTAACGCGCCAGATCCGCGAGCCCGGCCTTGTGCGGCGCGCGCGTCGCCGCGACCAGCCGCACCGCGTAGTCGACGAGCGCCGGGTCGACGAAGCCCGCGCGGCATTCGCGTTGCAGCGCTGCGAGCTGGTCGGTCGTCGCCACCGCCGCCACTGCGGTCGCCGCGCCGGTCACGCGCTCGACGATCACGCGCTCCTCGTCCTCGCTCGGATAGTCGACCAGCACCTTCATCATGAAGCGGTCGATCTGCGCTTCGGGCAGCGGATACGTGCCTTCGGTCTCGATCGGGTTCTGCGTGGCCATCACGACGAACGGCTCGGGCACGCGGTGCGTCTCGCCGGCGATCGTGACCTGGCGCTCCTGCATGACCTCGAGCAGCGCGCTCTGCACCTTGGCCGGCGCGCGGTTGATCTCGTCGGCGAGCAGCAGGTTGGTGAACACCGGTCCCAGCGAGGTCGCGAAATCGCCCGTTTTCTGGTTGTAAATGCGCGTGCCGACCAGATCCGCCGGAACCAGGTCGGGCGTGAACTGGATGCGGCGGAACGTGCCGCGGATCGTCTGCGCGAGCGTCTTGACGGTCAGCGTCTTGGCGAGCCCCGGCACGCCCTCGACGAGCAGGTGGCCCTGCGCGAGCGTGGCGACCAGCACGCATTCGAGGAAGTGATCCTGACCGACGACGACCTTCTTCACTTCGTACAGGATGCGCTCCATCGTCGCGGCGATGTGGTGCTTGCTCGGTGCGGTGTCGTTCATCGTGCAGGCCGGTCGGGTGGCTGGATTCGCGGTCAGAACGGGTGCAGGCCCGCGCCTTCGGCGGCGTTTTCGATCGGCACCGCGAAGCCGATGCCGATGAAAGTGCGGCTGTCGGACGGGTTCAGGATCGCGGTGACGATGCCGACGACTTCGCCGCTCATCGTCACGAGCGGGCCGCCCGAATTGCCCGGGTTGGCCGCGGCGTCGAACTGGATCAGGTTCGTCAGCACGCGTTTTCCCTGAGGCGAGCGGAACTCTCGCTTCAGGCCCGAAATGACCCCGGCCGACACCGACGGCCCGATGCCGAAAGGAAAGCCGACGGCGATCACCTGATCGCCGAGCGCCAGCCCCTGCGTCGAGCCGAGCGTGGCGGGCTGCAGATCGTCCGGGACGACCCTGGCGCGCAGCACGGCGAGGTCGTGCTCGGGTCGCAGTCCGGCGACGGTCGCCTCGGACTCCGAGCCGTCGGCGAAGACGACGCGCAAGTCCTTGGCTTGGAGAACGACGTGCAGGTTGGTCAGGATGATCCCGGACTCGACGATGACCACGCCGGTGCCGACCGCGTCGTCGCCGTCGTCCTTGCCGTCTTCGCCCGGCGTGGTACCGCGCACGAGCACGACCGAGCGGCGCACCGCTTCGTACGCCCGGGCGGCCGCCGACGGCAGCGGCTTGGTGGTGAGGGTATGCAGTACCGCGCGGTCGATGTCGCGCTGGGTGATCGGGCGAGGCGCGGGCTTGAACGAAACGGCCGCGGCAAAGCCGAGGGCGACGATCAGCCCGCCGACAGCGGCCGCTACGAGCGCGTTGCGGCTCGACGCGAGCCGGCGCGGCAGGGTGTCGCGCGCAGTGGTGTCGGGCGGCGGATCGGCCGGGGATGATGCGCGCGGCGACGCATCGCGCGAACGGCTGTATAGCGCGGCCCTTTTCTTCATGGCACCACTCCGAAGCCGTGAATCTTTCTACTGCGCGGCCCGCCGGCGTCGTTGCGCGGTGCTCGGGCCT
>JBKBSH010000105.1:0-7187 GCA_046291795.1 Burkholderiaceae bacterium
CAACTCACCGGAGCGCATATCGACGCGAACTGGTCCGCTGCCGCGCGCGGCGTGCTGCTCGCGTCGCCCTCGAATCCGACCGGCACATCGATTCGACCCGATGCGCTGCGGGAAGTGATCGGGCGCGTCCGTTCGCGCGGCGGCTTCGTCGTCGTCGACGAGATCTATCAGGGTCTGAGCTATGACGATCCGCCGACGACGGCCCTGTCGCTCGACGACGAAGCGATCGTGGTCAGCAGTTTTTCGAAGTACTTCAACATGACGGGCTGGCGACTCGGCTGGCTGGTGGCACCCCCGTCGCTTGTGCCGACGATCGAAAAGCTCGCGCAGAACCTGTTCATCTGTCCTTCCGCGGTCGCACAGCACGCGGCGCTCGCATGCTTCGATCCCGAGAGCATGGCGGTCTACGAACAGCGCCGCGCCGAGTTTCGCAGGCGGCGCGACTTCCTCGTCCCCGCGCTCAGGAGGCTGGGCTTCGATGTCCCGGTCGTCCCCGACGGCGCGTTCTACATCTACGCCGACGTCAGTCGCTTTTCCGACGACAGTTGGGATTTCGCGTTCGAGGTGCTGCACGCCACCGGCGTGTGCATCGTTCCGGGCCGGGACTTCGGCGACGCCGAAACCCGGCGGTACGTGCGGATCTCGTACGCAAATGCCTTCGAACGGCTTCGGGAAGCGGTCGACCGTCTCGAGGTCTATCTCGGGGACCGGCGTGCGGCGGCGCAGTGACGCCGGCGCGGCCCTTGCCTCAGACGGCCTTGTCGGTCTTGTCCGCCGGCCGGACTGTCGTCGACGACTCGGGCGCGGCGACATCGTGCTGCGCAACGGCAGGCTTGCCGGCCGCCGACAGCGACCCCCGCAAACCGGCCACGATCGCCGCATCGACGCGACCCGCCGCAGCCACAGCGATCCGCGTGCGCTCGCCGAGGACGCGCGCCGCGTAGCCCCCGTCGTCGGGGAGATTGCCCGCGCCGACATACAGCTGCAGCCCCCGCTCGACGGAGCCGCCGCGCCGGATCAGGTCGCTCAGAATCGCCGAGCCGACCTTGATGTTCGCGATCGGATCCAGCGCCGCGTACTCGCCCCCATGCGGCTCGAACTTTTCCGTATGGACGCGCGTCATCACCTGCATCAGCCCCTGCGCGCCGAGCGGGCTCTGGGCCAGCGGATTGATGCTGGACTCGACCGCCATGACCGCGAGGATCAGCAGCGGATCGAGTCCCAATTCCCGCCCCGTGTCGTACGCCGCAGCGACCAGCACCCGAACGGCGTTGTCGGCGACCCGGTAACGGCGCGCCAGGTACTGCGTGACGTGACGTTGCTGCGCATCGACCTTTTCGTCGACGACGACGGCGCGCGCGACCGCCGCTTCGGCTTTGGTTTCTACCGCGGCCGCAGCCTCGGCGATCGGGTTGATCCAGCCCACGGAATGCACGTGCTGGATCAGTTGGTCGCGTACCGATGGGTTGCCGACGATGACGCCGGCGGCCACCAGCGTCACGCACCCGGCGAGGGTGACGAAGAATCTGGCCGTCGCCATCGCGCCCGAGGCGACGTCGCGCGCGGCCTCGAGCCATACGGTGGTGCGACCGGGCGGATAATTCGTGGCATTCGACATGCGTGCCTCCTTATGCTGAGCGGGTCCCGGCCTTCAAGGTCGGGGCTCGTCACTCATAGGTTGGAACGTCGCCCGGATGGCCCACGTGCGCATCCGGACGTTGCTGCCGCCCTCGGTCGCCTACGTGGCGTGCCTGAGGGCGTCGATTTCGGGAAGGGCGTCGCCCTTAAAGAACGTCAAACGTCGGGCCCGACCCCCTGGGGTCTGCCGATCCCTGCGCGACTCGATGGCTGACGCATTCTTGGGATGGATGACAGCGCCCGATGGGTGGCCGGATTTTATCGGTTGAGCCGATGGGGTCAAGCTGCCGCAGGGCGGAAGATCCGACATCCAGATACGCGGCAGGTGCGGCTGAGGAGCCATACGATTCTCGACACAAGACAAATAGTCGTATGAAAATCAAATACTTATTCTCACTTATTCAGATCGTTCGTAAGTGCACGCTCTCATGTATCGTTGTTGACGCATCGCAACAAAATAGATGAAGTATTCGGACCTGAGGGACTTCATCGGTCAGCTCGAACGGACCGGCCAGCTCCACCGCGTTCGAACAATCGTGTCCCCGCGGCTGGAGATGACGGAAATCTGCGACCGCGTGCTGCGCAGCGGTGGGCCGGCGCTGCTGTTCGAGCAGGTGTCCGGCCATTCGATGCCGGTCCTGGGCAATCTGTTCGGCACGCCGCAGCGTGTCGCGCTCGGGATGGGGGCAGAATCGGTCGCCGCGCTGCGCGAAGTCGGGGAACTGCTCGCGTCGCTGAAGGAGCCCGAGCCGCCGCGGGGCCTAAAGGACGCGCTCGGCAAAGTTGCTCTACTGAAGGCCGCCCTTTGGGACATGACACCGACCGCGGTGCGCGGCGCGCCGGTCCATGAGCTGGTCTACGAGGGTGCCGAGGTGGACCTGAGCAGGCTCCCGATCCAGACCTGCTGGCCCGAGGATGCGGGCCCGCTGATCACGTGGGGACTGGTCGTCACCCGGGGCCCACACAAGAAACGGCAAAACCTGGGCATCTACCGGCAGCAGGTCATCGGCCGCAACAAGCTGATCATGCGATGGCTGGCGCATCGCGGTGGCGCGCTGGACTTCCGCGACCACCGGCTCGTAAATCCCGGACGGCCGTTTCCGATCGCGGTCGCGATCGGCGCCGATCCTGCGACCATGCTCGGCGCGGTGACGCCTGTGCCCGACGCGTTGTCCGAGTATCAGTTCGCCGGTCTGCTGCGAGGCAGCCGGACCAAGGTGACACGGTGCATCGGCAGCGATCTGCAGGTACCGGCCACCGCCGAGATCGTGCTCGAAGGATCGATCCATCCGGACCCGGCGAACGCCAACGGCGAGATCAGCCCGGCGAACGCCGGCTATGAGACCGCGCTCGAAGGCCCCTTCGGCGACCACACCGGGTACTACAACGAGGTCGAGCGCTTTCCGGTGTTCACCGTCGAGCGGGTCACGATGCGGCGCGACGCGATCTACCACTCGACCTACACCGGCAAGCCCCCCGATGAGCCCGCGATCCTGGGTGTGGCGCTGAACGAGGTCTTCGTGCCGATCCTGCGGCGAACCTTCCCCGAGATCGTCGACTTCTATCTGCCTGCCGAAGGGTGCAGCTACCGGATGGCGGTCGTCGCGATGCGCAAGCAGTATGCGGGACACGCCAAGCGCGTGATGTTCGGCGTCTGGAGCTTTCTGCGACAGTTCATGTACACGAAGTTCATCGTCGTCGTCGACGACGACGTGAACGCGCGCGACTGGAAGGACGTGATCTGGGCGATCACGACCCGCGTCGACCCGGTTCGCGACACCGTACTGGTCGAGAACACGCCGATCGACTACCTCGACTTCGCCTCGCCCGTATCGGGGCTTGGCGGCAAGATGGGGATCGATGCGACCAACAAGATGCCGGGGGAGACGGCACGCGCATGGGGCCGGCCGATCGCGATGGACGCCGCGGTCAAGGCGCGAATCGACTCGATCTGGAAGGACCTGGGTCTTTAGGAGGCAACCGCATGGCCATCGAACGCAAGCCGATCCGGCGCGGCGGCATCAAGTCCGCCGGCTACGACCGCGCCAGCCGGATCCTCGAGATCGAGTTCGACAACGGCTCGATCGTCCAGCACAGCGCCGTCGGCGAAGAGATCGCGCGGCGCTTCCTCGCGAGCGCTTCGCCCGCCAGCGTGTACAAGGACACGATCCAGGACGAGTTCACGCTCCGGCGGATCAAGTAGCTAACGAAAGAACAGCGTCGCCAGGCCGAGGAAGATGAAAAAACCGCCCGAGTCGGTCGAGAAGGTCAGCAGCACGGACCCGCCGATCGCCGGGTCGCGTCCCAACGCGCGCAGCGCCAGCGGAACGGCCAACCCGACCAGCGCGCCGACCAGCATGTTCAGCACCATTGCCAGGAACATCACGATGCCGAGCTGCGCGCCGTGGGGTGAGTCGCGGTACAGCAGGTAGGCGAGAAGTCCGGCGATGCCGCCCCAGACGACACCGTTGGCGACCGCCACACCGATCTCTTTGTAGATCAGGCGCCGCGCGTTGGCGCCGGTCACCTGTCCGAGTGCCAGCGAACGCACCAGCAGCGTCAGCGTCTGGTTGCCCGAATTGCCCGCGATGCCCGCGACGATCGGCATCAGCGCGGCCAGCGCGACGACGCGCTCGATTGTCCCCTCGAAGGCGCCGATCACGCGGCTCGCGAACAGCGCCGTGCCCATGTTGATCGCGAGCCACATCCAGCGGTTCTTCGCCGACTTCCACACGGAGGAAAACAGATCCTCCTCCTCGCGCAGACCGGCGTTGGCCAGATCGCGCTCCTCGCTTTCCTCGCGGATGACGTCGACGACCTCGTCGACCGTCAATCGCCCGATCAGCCGGCCGTTGGCGTCGACCACCGGCGCCGACACCAGGTCATAGCGCTCGAACGCCTGCGCGGCTTCGCCGATGTCGTCCATCGGCGCGAGCGTCAGGATGTCGGTCTTCATGACTTCGGCGACCTTGGTCTCCGGCTCGTTGATCAGCAGCCGGTCCAGCGGCAGCGCGCCTTTGAGCACGCCGTCGCGGTCGACGACGAACACCTGATCGGTATGGTCCGGCAGCGCATCGAAGCGTCGCAGGTAGCGCAGCACGACCTCGAGCGTCACGTCGTCGCGGATCGAGACCAGCTCGAAATCCATCCGCGCGCCGACCGAGTCCTCCGGATACGACATCGCCGCGCGCAATTGCGCGCGTTCCTCGTTGGTCAGCCCCTGCTTGACCTCCTCGACGACGTCGGCGGGCAGGTCGTCGGCAAGCGCGGCGATCTCGTCGGCTTCGAGCGTCTCGACCGCGTCGACCAGTTCCTCGCGGTCCATCGACGCGATCAGCGTCTCGCGCACCGCGTCGGACACTTCGAGCAGGATCTCGCCGTCGCGCTCGGCCTTGACCGAGTCCCAGACGACCAACCGGTCGTCGCGCGGCAGCGCCTCGAGGATGTACGCGATGTCGGCCGGGTGCAGGCGGTCGAGGATCGCCTTCAGTTCGTTCAGGTGCTGGCGATGAACGAGACTTTCGACCAGCGTTTTTTTCTCGTCGTCCGGCGCCGCTTCGCGTTGCACGAGCGACTCGACTCGGCGCTGCTTGTCGAGCAGCGCCTGCACGCGCACGAGCGCGCGCTGCGCCTCCTCGGGATCGCGCGCGGGAACGGCGGCTGCCGCCGCCTTCGCTTCAGCTTCGGTCGGTGTGTCGAGCTCGCTCATGGCCGGCGCGATTGTAGGCGCCGGCCTTGCGAATCAGGGGATCGGTACGCTGTACAGGTACCGCAGGATGTCCTCGGTGCGCCGGTCGAGGAACGGCCCGCTGCGGATTCGGCCGTAGCGCTTCGGGTTGGGCAGAAAGGCGGCCAGCCGCGCCGACTGTTCGGGTCCGAGCTGTGTCGCCGGGATGCCGAAGTAGTGGCGTGCCGCTGCCTCGGCGCCGAACACGCCGTCGCCCCACTCGACGACGTTCAGGTAGACCTCGAGGATGCGGCGCTTGTCCCAGGCGAACTCGATCATGTACGTGATCGCGAGTTCCTGGGCTTTGCGCGCGTAGCTCTTCTCGCTCGACAGGAACAGGTTCTTGGCGAGCTGCTGCGAGATCGTCGATCCGCCCTTGGCGGGACGGCCGCGCCTGAGGTTCTCCGCATAGGCCTTTTCGATCGCGTCCCAGTCCACACCTTCGTGCTCGGTGAAGCGCGCGTCCTCTGCCGCGATCACCGCGCGTTTCAGGTGGTTCGAGATGCGGGCGTACGGGACCCACTGATGCCGCAGTTGCGCCTTCGGGTTCTTCTGTTGCAGCCGCGCGAGTTCGCGCCGCATGAACGCCGTTTCGCCCGGGTTCTCCCAACGCCACCAGGCGACCCACCCGAAGTACCAGAGCTGCACGGCGCAGAGCACCAGCAACGCGAGCAGAACCAGCCGCCCGATCCAGCGGGCGACGGACCGCGGCACGCTCATCGCGCCGCGGTCGCGGCGTTACGCGCCTCGTCCTCGAGCAGGCGCCGAATCTCCTTGTAGACGGGGGCGGTCGAAGGACGCACGCCGCGCCACACGTAGAACGACTCGGCCGCCTGTTCGATCAGCATGCCGAGCCCGTCGGAGACGATCTTGGCGCCGCCGGCCTTCGCCAGACGCACAAACGGCGTGGGCTCGGCCGCATAGACCAGGTCGTACGCGAGCGCGCAGTCGTCGAAGGTCTCGGGGTCGATCGCGGGCAACGCATGGTTCAGGCTGGTCGGCGTGCCGTTGATCACGAGATCGAAGTGCTCGGCCGGGACTTCGTCGAAGTGGATCGCCTCGATGCCGAACTCCTCGGCGAGCTCCTGCGCGCGGCCGTGCGTGCGATTGGCCACGGCGATCCACTTGGGTTTTTCCTCGAGCAGCGCGCCGATCAACCCCCGTACACCGCCGCCGGCGCCGAGAATCAGGATGCACGAGCCGGCGAGCTTGAACTTCAGCCGCTCGGTCACGTCGCGTACGAAGCCGATACCGTCGGTGTTGTCGCCGAGGATCGAGTCACCGTCGAACTTGATCGTATTGACCGCGCCGGCGAGCCGCGCGCGCGGCGTCAGGTCGTCGGCGAGCTTGGCCGCATCGATCTTGAACGGGATCGTCACGTTCAGTCCGAGGTAACCGGCGTCGCGCAGCGCGAGCGCGAATTCCTCGAAGCCGTCGAGCGGCGCCTCGAGCTTGTCGTAGCTGATCGACTGTCGGGTCTGCTTGGCGAAGAGCCGGTGGATTTCGGGCGAACGGCTGTGCGCGATCGGATTGCCGACCACGGCGTATTTGTCGATCTTCGGCTCGCGGCTCATGGTTTGGCTGGCTGGGTCGACGCGCCGCTTTTCGTTGCAAGCTGATCGTTGGTGAAGATCCAGGTGCGCGTAATTTCCAGGATATCGGTGTCTCGCGCAATCTCCGGCGGAAACGGCGGGTACGGCGCGGCAAGCTTCACGATACGCCGGGCCGCGCGATCGAGCACCGGCGCGCCCGACGATTCCTCGATCGTCGCTTCGGCCACGGTTCCGTCCTTGCGGATCGCCACGGTCATGCGCAGCGTTCC
>JBKBSH010000106.1:0-7145 GCA_046291795.1 Burkholderiaceae bacterium
GGATCTCGGTGCGTCACCCGATCGGAAACTCCAGACGCTTCGGTAGACTGCGCCATTAAGCGCGTCCGTACGCCATCCCCGGTAGCTGACACCGCGCTGATCCAGGTCCGCTCACGAGCAAACCCCGGGCGCCCCAGCATCGGAGCAGGCGGCGCGCGCCGCCGCCGCATGGGAATCGATGCACCGGCATATCGAAACAGGAATTTCGCAGCGGCAGCTTGCACGATGGGCGAGTCAAACGAAGCCGATCGGTACTTCGATCTGTATTGGCGCAGCCGCTTCGACGCCGCGGCATTTGCGCGCCGCGTGCGCACGCTGCACCGGAACTATGCACAGCACCTGCCGGCGGCCTGTGATGCGCGCATCGTCGAGATCGGTCCGGGTTTTGGCGAGATGCTGCGGTATTTGACCGATCGCGGTTTCACGAACGTGATGGCGCTCGACAACGATCCGGCGCTCGTCGCTGCGCTCAATCGCCAGGGTTTTTCCGGCGCCCGATGCGCCGATGATGCGGCTTCGTTTCTGCGCGGGCGGGAGCGCCAGTACGACTGCGCGATCGCGCTGCACGTTCTGGAGCACTTCGATGCCGACAGCGGCGCCGATTTGCTGCGAGCGATACACACCGCGCTTGCGCCGGGCGGCCGCGTGATCTTGGAAGTGCCGAACATGGCCAACTTCATCACCGCGCCCTATGCGCGCTGGGCCGATTACACGCACCGGCACGGTTACACACAGGAGAGTCTCACCGCGGTGCTGCGCGCGGCCGGCTTCGAGGTGCGCGCATGCTTCGGCGTGCGGCGCGCAATCGGTTCGCTGGCGGAAGCGGCGGCGTTTGCGGCTCAGGGACTTACCACTGCGATCGCTTGGACGCTGCTGAAGCTGAACTACCCGGCCGCGCGCATCATCACCGCGCCGGCGATCGGCGTCGTCGGCATTCGGCCAAGCGGCAGCGAAGCCGTGGAAAGCGCGAGACGGCAGCCTTGAGTGGCCATCGCCCGCACGTGGTCGCGTCGATCGGCACGCGTCTGGCGCTCGGCGCGTACCCGCTCGCCTTCATCGTCGTTTTCGGTTGGGTCTACGGCAAGCAGGCATTCGATATTGCCGCGGCCGCCACCAATTGGGCCAACTACCTGAACGTGTTTCTGTTGAGCGGCTTTGCGCTGGTGCCGCCGGCGGTGGCGCGTCTGCGCGCCGATCGGCGCCGCACCGAAGCCGACCGCGCCGTCGTGCGCGATCACCTGGCACTCGCTCGGTGGCTGCTCGCCGGCGCCGCAGCAACGGCATTGGTGCTGTGGGGGACGGTGGGAGCCGCTTTTCCCGGGCTTGCCGCGCAGGCCGGTGCGCAGCTCGCGCTCTGGTTCCTGCTGATTGCATTAATGGCGCTGGCGCAGTTGCCGCTGACGCTCTGGCTGGGGATCGCTCAGGCCGCCGGGCGCTACACGGCGGCTTTTTGGTGGATCGCTGCGCCCCGAGCGTTGGCACTCCTGTCGCTCGCGGCCGCGGCGTACGCGGGTGCAGGGCCAACGGTCGGCATCGCGCTCGCGGTCGCCGTCACGGTCGGCGGGCAGATCGTCTTCGTCCGCGCGACTCGGAAGGTGTTGCATGAAATCGATCCCGAGGTGCTCGGCACTCGCGGCCGCGCCGGCCGCGTGTTGCGCGCCAACGCCGGCGCCGGCTCGATCGTGCTGGTCGGCACGTTCGTGACCATCGTGCCGGTGACGATGATCGGCCACTTGTGGCCCGGCGACGTCGGACTCGCTCACGTCGCAGTCACGGTTTCGAACGCCGTCGGCGCCGTGATCGTCGCCGGCTTCTTTCCTGCCAGCCTTACGCTGGCGGCGCGCGTCGGCGACTCCGGCGCGCTCAGACGGCATTGCGTGCGCGTCGCCGGCGGTGTTGCGGCGGCTGTCGCCGCCGTGCTCGTGTTCGTTTGGGCGCTGTTCCCCCTCTGCGCGCGGCTGGCGGCCTGCAGCACGAGCTTTCATGTCGTTCTCTCGCTGGTGCTGATCGGCGCTGGACTGCGCCTGGCAGCGCTCGGCCCCTATCATGGCGCACTGGCGGTGGGCCGCCCGCACCTGGTGTTGCCGTCCGCCGTCGCGGAGGCCGCTTGCGTACTGGGCGTGATGCTCGCACTGTCGCCGCGCTGGGGCCTGCCGGCACTGGGTGTCGCGCTCGTCGCGGCCGGCGCGCTGCGGGCGGCCATTGCGCTTGGGGTCGAGGTGCGCTGGATCCGCGCACGTGCCGCCTGAGGCGATCGACCCGGGTGCGACACGAAATCGATGTCTGACCAAACTGCAAAGCGGAACTTCTGGCAGCAGCGCCTCAGTTGGCGTGCGTTGCTGGCGTGGTTGCACGACGTCGTTGCGGCGGCGCTGGCGCTGATCCTCGCCTATGCCATCCGTTTGAACTTCGAGGGGGCCTGGTGGATGTTCGAATCGGTCTCGGTACTGTTGCCCTGGCTGCTGCCGGTGCAGGCGGTCGGCTTCTGGGCCAGCGGCTTGTACCGAGGTCTGTGGCGCTATGCCAGCCTGCGCGATATCCGCCAGATTGCGCTTGCCGCGGGCCTGGCGACGGTCGCGATTCCGGTGGTCACGCTGATGGCGCGGCTGGACGTCATCGTGCCGCGTTCGGTGCTCTTCATCTTCCCGGTGCTGCTGATCTTTCAGATGGCCGGCAGCCGGCTTGCCTACCGCATGTGGCGCGAGCATCGGCTGACCGTCGTGACGCGCGAGCTGGGCGAGCCGGTGGTCGTCATCGGGGCCGGCGGTGCGGCGACCAGACTGCTGCGCGAGCTCGCCAACAGTACGCTGTACAAGGCGGTCGCGCTGCTTGACGACGACCCGCAAAAGCTCGGCCGGACCATCGAGGGCGTGCCTGTGGTCGGGCGCACGGACGAATACGCGCGCCTTGCGCGCCGGTTCGACACCCGCACCGCGATCGTCGCGATGCCGAGCGTGACGCACGAGGTTCGGAGGCGGGTCGTGCGCATGTGCACCGAAGCCGGCGCGCGGGTGCTGACCGTGCCGTCGTTCGAGGAAATGATGCGCGGTGCCGGCGGCGTGCGCCGCATCGAAGTCGAGGATCTGCTCGGGCGCGATTCGGTGCGACTCGACTTGGAGGCGCTGCGCCGCTCGTACACCGGCAAGGTCGTCATGGTCACGGGTGCGGGCGGATCGATCGGCTCGGAGCTATGCAGGCAGCTCTTGCGATTCCGACCGGCGCAGTTGGTGCTGTTCGAGGTCAGCGAATACGCGTTGTATCGGCTGACCGAGGAGTTCGCGAGCCCGGGCCTCGCGACGCATGTCGTGCCGCTCGTGGGTGACGTCAAGGACGCGCATCGAGTTGCCCAGGCGATCGACAGGTACCGACCCGCGGTCATCGTCCATGCTGCGGCTTACAAGCACGTGCCCTTGATGGAGGACCTGAACGCCTGGGAAGCGGTGCGCAACAACGCCTACGGCACGCTGGTCGTCGGCGAAGCCGCGATTCGCTACGGAGTGGAACGCTTCGTGCTGGTCTCGACCGACAAGGCCGTCAATCCGGTCAACGTGATGGGCGCGTCGAAGCGGCTTGCCGAGATGGTGTGCCAGGCGCTCAACCGGCGCGGGGCCACGCGCTTCGCCATGGTTCGCTTCGGCAACGTGCTCGGGTCCAGCGGCAGCGTGATTCCGAAGTTCCAGCAGCAAATCGCTGCGGGTGGCCCAGTGACGGTCACGCACCCCGAGGTGGTCCGGTACTTCATGTCGATCCCCGAGGCTTCGCAACTGGTGCTGCAAGCGGGAGCCATGGGCGAGGGCGGCGAGATCTTCGTGCTCGACATGGGCGCGCCGGTGAAAATCGTCGATCTCGCACGCGAGATGATTCGGCTCGCCGGCTTTACCGAGCAGCAGATCGAGATTCGATTTACGGGTCTGCGCCCGGGTGAGAAGTTGTTCGAAGAGGTGCTGGCCGGCGACGAATCGACGCAGCCGACCGCGCATCCGAAAGTGCGCGTCGCCAGCGGCGCACACCATGCCGAGCGGCTGCCGGAGGAGGCGCTGACGTGGTTGCGCGCTTCGGGTTCGATCGGTGACGAGGAGGTGCGCATGCAGCTGCGCCGCTGGATCCCGGAATATGAGCCGGACGGCGGTGCACCTTCCCGCCATTCGTCGCAGGCGGCCCGCACCGCGTCCGCGTGAACCGGGCTCTTACGTCGCGCGCTTCAGCAGGTAGATGTCGAGGGTCTCGGACGCGCCTCGCAAGACCGGTCGATCGGCCGGAATCGACTTGGTGAGCTGCGCGCGACGATCGAAAGGAGGCCGGTCGATGCGCACACACGAGCGCAGCGCAAGGCGCGTGCTCGGGGAATGACTGCCGAGATCGACGTTGTACGCAGATATCGCTTCTGCGGAAAGACCGTGCTCGGCGACCACGATCAGGCGGCGGGCGGCGGCTTCGGCGTTGCGCAGCACGGCCTCGATCTGCGCATTGCTCAGGTGCTGCAGCACCTGACGGATCATGATCAGGTCCGCCGCCGGCAGGGGTTCGCGCGTCGCGTCGAGGACCGAGAACCGCACGTGCGGCAGGTGCCGGAAACGCTCGCGGTTGCGCTCGATGATCAGCCGAGAGGCATCAATGGCCTCGTAGCGCTCGAAGCGGTCGCACAGTTCCGCTCCGACGTGAAAGTCCCCACAGCCGACATCGACCGCGGTCCGTAACCCTTCCAGCTCTGCGAGCGACCGGACATGCTCGACGTATTCGTCCGCCCAGCGGCCATAGCTGCCCGATCCCGAGGGCTCGTCGCTGCTCGCTCCCCACAGGCCTTGCGCATACACGCGATCGAAGGCTTCGGCGAGCGGCAGCCGGCCGAAAACGCGCGCATGTTGTCGTGCGCGCCAGCGATGCATCCGTCGCAGCATCCAATCCGGCGCGACCGCGCGCAGCAGGGAACGCAGGGTCATCGTCTATGCTGGGCGGCGTTCAGACTGGCGCCGCTCGACGGCTCGGATTGCATCGACAGGACTCCACTGAAAGTCAAGATGGCAAAGCTTACCGCCGGATTCTTCGTCCGCATCGGCGATGCCGCGCTGTTGGACGTGCTGGAGTTCTATCGCAACGATCAGCGCTGTTTGCGAGAGATTGGCTACGAGGTGATCCCGATCACACGTGTGCGCCGATTGCTGAAGGCGACGCCGGACTTCTATTTCGCCTGGTGGTTCGGCTTCGGTTTCTTCGCGGCGTTGATCGCTCGCGTGCGTCGTCGACCGTGCATCCTCATCGGCAACGTGCACACGCAGGACGGCCGCGGTATCGAGGGCTGGCCTTGGCCGAAACGCATCGTGATGAAAGCGGCGCTGCGCCTGGCGACCGCGACGATTCTCACCTCGCACACCGAGCTGGCGCGGCTTGGCGGCACGCCTGCGAACGATGCGCGGGTCATCTATCACGCGGTCGATTTGATATCGCATCGCCCCGGTCAAGCGGCGCGCCGGCCGCGGGTCGTGGCGATCTCGCATCTGACGCGCACCAATGTGGCGCGCAAGATGGTGCTCGAGTCGCTGGAGGCGTTTGCGCTTTTCCATGCGAGCCATCCGGAGTACCGGATGGTGCTCGTCGGTGAGCACGGCGATGCGCTCGAGTTGGTGCGCGCGAAGATCGCCGCGCTCGGCATCGGCGGTGCGGTGGAATTGCCCGGGCGTATCCCCTTCGAACGCAAGATCGAGCTGCTGCAGACGGCGACCGCGTACCTGCAGCCGTCGCGCTGCGAAGGCTTCGGGCTGGCGATCCTGGAAGCCGAGGCCTGCGGCTGCCCGGTGGTAACGAGCCGCGAGCCGTGTATCGTCGAGATCAACGGCGATGCGGTGCTGTACGGCGAGACGCCGCAGCAGCTCGCGGGACAGCTCGAACGCCTGGCCGACGACGAGGCGCTGTGGCAGCGGATGCGTGAACGGGGGCTGGCCAATGCACGGCGCTTCTCGTACGAAGCGCGGCGCGAGAAGCTGCGGGAACTCCTGGCTTCCGTCGGCCTGCGGCCGACGTCTGCCGAACCTCAGGCGACCGCGGCGGCGCGCTAGACAGCCGATCCATGTGCGGAATCGCAGGCTTCTCGGGCCCCTTTGAACGCGAACTGCTCGCGCGCATGAGCGCCGCGGTCGCCCACCGCGGGCCGGACGGGCAGGGCATCTGCTTCTCGAGGGACGGCGCGATCGGGCTGGCGCACCGCCGGCTCGCGATCATCGACCTGTCGCCCACGGGTGCGCAGCCGATGACGGACACTGCCACCGGTGTGACGATCACCTACAACGGCGAGATCTACAACGACCGCGAACTGCGGGCGCGGCTCGAAGCGGCGGACGTCAGCTTCTTCGGTCGTTCCGCCGCGGCGCTCGGAGTCGCTTGGGCTGGCTGCTTGCGCAGCCGTCGCTTTATGCCTTGCGACACCGTATCGACGCAGAATCCGTACGAAGGCCGTGACCGTTTCGGAAGGGTTCCAAGTCGTCAACCCAAAGGATTTTCGCGAGTCGCCGGCGATCGAGGCGGGGCAAGAGATCGAGGCCATCCGTCCATGCGGGACGTGCCGAATGCATTTCCGTGCGGCACGTGGGAAGCTTTGCCGCTTCCTGCGCGGCATCGACCCGGGCAGTTCCCGCGGCGAAGGTTCGGGTCTGAGCGTCGTCGATTCATCGGGCCGGTTTGAATACCGCGCGGGCGCCATTGGACGTCGCTCGGAACCGAAGGTGGGAAGTCTCAGGTGCTCGAAAGCTTGCGATCCCTCGCGACGCTCGGGATGATACGGTTCCACTCGGGTATGCTTTCCGGCGCGGAGGCCAAACGAGATGACGCAAAAGACGTTTACTGCCGTGATCAAGCACGAAGGCGATTGCTGGATCGGCTGGATCGAGGAAGTTCCCGGCGTCAACTGCCAAGAAGAAACGCGCGAGCAACTTCTCGAAACGTTGCGCGTCACGCTCGTCGAGGCGCTCGAGTTCAATCGTCGGGAAGCTTTGGGCGCGGCTGGCAAGGAGTACGAAGAGCTGCCTATCGCGGTATGAAGCGCCGCGACTTGCTGGCGCATCTGACTTCGCAAGGCTGCAGCTGCTCCGAGAAGGAGCTCGTCACTCGTGGTGGCACAACCCGATGCTGAACAAACGCAGCGCCGTGCCACG
>JBKBSH010000107.1:0-7110 GCA_046291795.1 Burkholderiaceae bacterium
GCGCGCCCGCTCGGCGTGCAGATCATCATCTTGACCATCCCGTCGAGCACGCCGAGCCAGGCGTCGACCGGCTCGCCGCTGCGGCAGACGTAGCCGCCGGCCGGGACGACGACCTCGACCGACTCGGCCGCCACGCGAGCGAGTTGATCGGGGGCCAGCGCCGCCCCCCAGCGGGTTGCGCTCAGGGCCTGTTCGAGGGTGTCCGCAGGCATGGCGTCGATTGTCGCCCAGATGACAGCGCGCTGCCTCGGCGGGGGCTACCTTGCGCGCCGAACCCTCGGCAGGGTCGCACCCTATGCACTCCGCAAGCAGGCATGGTGTAGATTTTGCCGGACAGAAACAAAGTCGCCGGCGCGGCGCCGCAGTGCCGCAGCTTGCGACGCACTCAAGATTCAAGGAGACACGGCCATGGCATCGGCCCCCGCTACGATGCCCGACACCTTTCCGCGGCTGCTGCTTCACCACGCGCGCCGCCGCGCCAAGCATCCGGCGATCCGCGAAAAGGACCTCGGCATCTGGCAGACGTGGACTTGGGCGCAGGTCGCCGACGAGGTCCGCAAGCTCGCCGCGGGCCTGCACGTGCAGGGCTTCAAGCGCGGCGATCACCTCGCGATCGTCGGCGAGAACCGCCCGCGGCTGTACTTCGCGATGATGGCCGCGCAGTGCCTGGGCGGCGTACCGGTGCCGCTGTACCAGGACGCGATCGCCGCCGAAATGGTGTACGTGTTCCACAACGCCGAAATCGCGTACGCGATCGTCGAGGACCAGGAACAGGTCGACAAGATGCTCGAGGTGCGCGGCGAGCACCCGCAGCTCGCCCACATCTACTACGACGACCCGCGCGGGCTGCGGCACTACACGAACCCCGGGTTGCTGCCTTACGAGGAACTGATCCGGCTCGGCGAGGGGCTGCTGTCGGTGCAGCCGAAGTTCGTCGACGAGGAGATCGAAAAAGGCTCGCCCGACGACACCGCGGCACTGTTCTACACGTCGGGCACGACCGGCAAGCCCAAGGGTGTGGTGCAGACGCATCGCGCGCTGATCGACCGCGCGCGCGTGTGCACCGAGATGGAGGGTCTGACGCCCGACGAGGACGTTCTCGCCTATCTGCCGTTGGCGTGGATCGGTCAGAACATCTTTTCGTACGCGCAGGCGCTGGTCACCGGCTACACGGTCAACTGCCCCGAGTCGCCGGCGACGGTGACCAACGACATGCGCGAGATCGGGCCGACGTACTACTTTGCGCCGCCGCGCGTCTTCGAGGGGCTGCTCACCCAGGTGATGATCCGCATGGAGGACGCCGGCAGGCTCAAGCGGTCGATGTTCCACTACTTCATGGACGTCGCGCGCCGCGTCGGCGGCCGGATCCTCGATCGCAAGCCGGTTCCGTTCGCCGACCGGCTGCTGTACTGGATCGGCGATGTGCTCGTCTACGGCCCGCTGCGCAACGTCCTCGGCATGAGCCGCGTCAAGGTCGCCTATACCGCGGGCGAAGCGATCGGCCCCGACCTGTTCGCGTTCTACCGCTCGATCGGCATCAACCTCAAGCAGCTGTACGGCTCGACCGAGACGTCGGTGTTCGTGTGCGTGCAGCCGAACGGCCAGGTCAAGCCGGACACCGTCGGCCCGCCGGTGCCCGGCGTCGAAGTCAAGATCAAGGACAACGGCGAGATCCTGCTGAAGAGCCCGGGGCTGCTGAAGGAGTACTACAAGAACCCGCAAGCCACCGCCGAGGTCAAGGACGCCGACGGCTGGTACCACACGGGCGACGCGGGCTACCTCGACGGCGACGGTCATCTGAAGATCATCGACCGCGCCAACGACGTCGGGCGGCTGAACGACGGCACGCTGTTCGCGCCCAAGTACATCGAGAACAAGCTGAAGTTCTTCCCGTTCATCAAGGAAGCGGTCGCGTTCGGCCACGGCCGCGACTACGCGACCGCGTTCATCAACATCGACTACGAGGCCGTCGGCAACTGGGCCGAGCGGCGCGGCTTGCCGTATGCGGGCTACATCGATCTGGCCGGCAAGCCCGAGGTGCTCGACCTCGTGGCCGAGTGCGTCGAGAAGGTCAACGCCGACCTCGCCGCCGACGACAAGCTCGCCAACTCGCAGATCCACCGCTTCCTCGTGCTGCACAAGGAGCTCGACCCGGACGACGACGAGCTCACCCGAACGCGCAAGGTCCGGCGTCGCTTCATCCAGGACAAGTACGCGGTGCTGGTCGACGCGCTGTATTCGGACAAGGCGGAGCAGTACGTCGAGACCCAGGTCAAGTTCGAGGACGGGCGCACGGGAACGATCAGCGCGACGTTGAAGATCCGCAATGCCCGCAGGTTCGCGCCGATGGCGCGTGCGGCCTGACGTAGAACCGCGAGCGAGGCGCGCATCGTGAGTGCGAAAAGCTGGGCCGCCGTGCTGTGTCTGGTCGCCGGCGTTCCGCTGGCGGCGTACGGGCTCGCAAGTGGCGCGCCGCTGCCCGCGCTCGCCGGGCTGGCGCTGGTGCTCGCCGCCGTTGCCCTGATCGGTCGGTGGATCGCCGGCGCGAACAAGCCGCAGCGACCGGTCGTTCCGGCGGCCGACGCCGCGTGGCGAATGAAGGACGAGCCGCCGCCCGGCGCGCCGCGGCAATGACGACGGACCGACACGCGATGGCGAACCGACACATCGGCGACGTGCTGCTCAAGGTGGAGGACATCGCGCTCGCCTTCGGCGGGGTCAAGGCGCTCGCCGACGTCTCGTTCGACGTGCGCGAACACGAGGTGCGCGCGATCATCGGCCCGAACGGCGCCGGCAAGAGTTCGATGCTGAACGTCATCAACGGCGTCTACACGCCGCAGCACGGCCGTATCGCCTTGCGCACCGCCGACGGCGAGTTGCGCGCGTTCGAGAAAATGAACCCGCGCCGCGCCGCCGAGATGGGGATTGCGCGCACGTTCCAGTCGCTCGCGCTGTTCAAGGGCATGAGCGTGCTGGACAACATCATGACCGGCCGCAATCTGAAGATGCGTACCAACCTGCTGCTGCAGGCCGTACGCATCGGCCCGGCACTCGACGAGGAGTTGCGACATCGCGAGTTCGTCGAGCACATCATCGACTTCCTCGAGATCCAGGCGTGGCGCAAGACGCCGGTCGGGCGCCTGCCGTACGGCCTGCAGAAGCGGGTCGACCTCGGGCGCGCGCTCGCGATGGAGCCGCGCCTGCTGCTGCTCGACGAGCCGATGGCGGGAATGAACCTCGAGGAAAAAGAGGACATGTGCCGGTTCATCCTCGACGTCAACGACGAGTTCGGCACGACGATCGTGCTGATCGAGCACGACATGGGTGTCGTGATGGACATCTCCGACCGCGTGGTCGTTCTCGACTACGGCCGCAAGATCGGCGACGGCACGCCCGACGAGGTACGCACCAATCAGGACGTGATCGACGCCTACCTCGGCGTGGCGCACTGAAGGCGAACGATGAAGCTCGACCTCGCACGCAACTGGCCCGTCGTCACGCTGATCGCGGCGATCGGCATCGGCATGGCCGCGCCGCTCGCGCTCGGCATGAGCGCGCCGGGTTTCTACGTCGAGGTGCTGCTCGGCGGGCTGATGTCCGGCGTGCTTTACTCGCTGGTCGCGCTCGGCTTCGTGCTGATCTTCAAGGCGTCGGGTGTGTTCAATTTCGCGCAGGGTGCGATGGTGCTGTTCGCCGCGCTGGCGATGGCGCGGCTGGCGGAGTGGGTCCCGCCGCTCGCGGGCATCGAAAGCCGCCTGCTCGGCAACTCGATCGCCTTCGTGATCGCGATGGTGCTGATGGTCGGCTTCGCGTGGCTGGTCGAGCGCCTCGTGCTGCGCCACCTGGTCAACCAGGAAGCCGTCGTGCTGCTGATGGCCACGCTGGGCATCACGTACTTCATCGACGGTGTGGGCCAGACGATCTGGGGCAGCGACATCTACGAGATCAATCTCGGCCTGCCGAAGGCGCCGACGCTGATTCTCGACGGGGCGTTCCAGGGCGGCATCCTGATCAACCAGGAGGACCTCGTCTTCGCGCTCGTGGCGGCGCTTCTGGTGATCGTGCTGGCTTTGTTCTTCCAGAAGACTGCCACGGGGCGGGCGCTGCGCGCGGTGGCCGACGATCACCAGGCAGCGCAGTCGATCGGCATTCCGCTGAACACGATCTGGGTGATCGTCTGGGCGGTGGCCGGCGTCGTCGCGCTGGTGGCCGGAATGATCTGGGGGTCGAAGCTGGGCGTGCAGTTCTCGCTGTCGCTGGTGGCGCTGAAGGCGCTGCCGGTGGTGATCCTGGGCGGATTGACGTCGGTGCCGGGCGCGATCCTGGGCGGGCTGATCATCGGCGTCGGCGAGAAGTTCGCGGAGGTGTTCCTCGGCCCGGTGCTCGTCAAGGCCTTCGACCTGGCCGGCGGCGGCATCGAGAACTGGTTCGCGTACGTGCTCGCACTCGCGTTCCTGCTGGTGCGGCCCGAGGGCCTTTTCGGAGAAAAGCATATTGATCGCGTGTAGCGGTCAATATGCTTTCGGCGAGGCTAATGTGAGCGAAGCGAACGTTAAGCGAGCGAAGCGAGCGGCCGGAGCCAAAAGCACATCGATCGCGTGTAGCGATCGATGTGTTTCCGTTGGAGGCTAACTTGCGAAGCGAGCGGCCGGAAACAGAAGCACATCGATTGATCCGATAGCGATGCTGTACCGCGAAAACGGCCAGTTCAAGACGAGCTACAGGGCGGATCAGCAGTTGCTGCCGATCGCGCAGGACCGCTTCTTCGTGTGGGGGCTGGTCGCGGTCGCCTTCGCGGTCGTGCCGCTCGTCGCGAGCGACTACATCTTCCGCGCGCTGGTGATCCCGTTCCTGATCCTGACGATCGCGGCGATCGGGTTGAACATCCTCGTCGGTTACTGCGGGCAGATCTCGCTCGGTCACGCCGCCTTCATGGCGGTCGGCGCGTACGCCGCCTACAACCTCGCGATCCGCGTGCCGGCGCTGAATTTCCTGGTCGTGCTGGTGTTGGCCGGACTCGTCGCCGCGGCCGTCGGTGTCGTCTTCGGCGTGCCGAGCCTGCGAATCAAGGGGCTTTATCTGGCGGTGGCCACCCTCGCCGCGCAGTTTTTCATCGACTGGATGTTCGCCCGCGTCAAGTGGTTCACCAACTATTCGCCGTCGGGGTCGGTATCGCCGTCGGACGTGACGCTGTTCGGCTGGGTCATCGATCAGCCGGTCGAGAAGTACTGGTTCGTGCTGGGCGTGCTGGTCGTCGTCACGTTGATCGCCAAGAATCTCGTGCGGTCGCACATCGGACGCTCGTGGATGGCGATCCGGGACATGGATGTGGCCGCCAGCGTGATCGGCATCCGGCCGATGCACGCGAAGCTCACCGCGTTCGCGGTCAGCGCGTTCTTCGCCGGCGTGGCGGGCGCGCTCTGGGGTTTCATCCACCTCGGCGCGTGGGAACCGCTGGCATTCAACATCAATCTGAGCTTCAACCTGCTGTTCATGATCATCATCGGCGGCATGGGTTCGATCCTCGGCAGCTACTTCGGCGCGTTCTTCATCGTCGTGCTGCCGCTCGTGCTGAACCAGATCCCGATCTGGTTCGGCATCCCGCTGTCGACGGCGATGATCTCGCACCTCGAGTTCATGATCTTCGGCGCACTGATCGTGTTTTTCCTGATCGCCGAGCCGCACGGGCTGGCGCGGCTGTGGGCGATCGGCAAGGAGAAACTGCGGCTGTGGCCGTTCCCGCATTGATTCCCCGGCGCTCGGGCGGTTTGTCCCAAGCAACGACCAACGAAAGGAGACACGCAACATGAGACTCGCGACATTCAAGGCCATCGCGGCCGCGGTGGGCGTCGTTGCTGCGCTCAGCAGCGGCACCGCGCTCGCGCAGGACAAGGGCAAGGCGCCGGCGAAAGCGGCTGCAGCCGGCGGCGAGCAGTTCTTCCCGGCGCTCGTCTACCGCACCGGCGCCTACGCGCCGAACGGCGTTCCGTTCGCCAACGGCTTCGCCGACTACCTGAAGCTCGTCAACGCCCGTGACGGCGGCATCAACGGCGTGAGGATCACGTTCGAGGAGTGCGACTTCGGCTATGCGACCGACCGCGGTGTGGAGTGCTATGAACGGCTCAAAGGCAAGGGGCCGACCGGCGCCACGCTCGTGCACCCGCTGTCCACCGGCGTGACCTTCGCGCTGACCGACAAGACCGCGGCCGACAAGATCCCGCTGATCACCGCGGGCTACGGTCGCGCCGATTCGGTCGAGGGCGAGGCGTTCCCGTACAACTTCCCGCTGATGGGCACGTACTGGGATGCCGCCGACATCCTCGTGCAGCACGTCGGCAAGTTGAACGGCGGGCTCGACAAGCTCAAGGGCAAGAAGATCGCGCTCGTGTATCACGACTCGCCGTACGGCAAGGAGCCGATCGCGCTGTTGCAGGAGCGCGCCAAGATGCACGGCTACGACCTGCTGCTGCTGCCGGTCACGCATCCGGGCGTGGAGCAGAAAGCGACCTGGCTGCAGATCCGTCAGCAGCGTCCGGACTACGTATTCCTGTGGGGCTGGGGCGTGATGAACTCGACCGCGATCAAGGAGGCGGTCGCCACCGGCTTCCCGCGCGAGCGGATGTACGGCGTGTGGTGGGCCGCGGCCGAACCCGACGTGGTGCCGGTCGGTGCCGACGCGAAGGGCTACAACGGCCTGGCGCTGCAGCACAGTGCGGGGCGGACCAAGGTGCACGAGGACATCCTGAAGTTCGTCCACGGCAAGGGACAGGGCAGCGGTCCGCGCGACGAAGTCGGCACCGTGCTGTACAACCGCGGGATGATCAGCGCGATGCTCAGCGTCGAAGCCGTGCGTCGCGCGCAGGAGCGCTACGGCAAGAAACCGCTGACCGGCGAGCAGGTGCGCTGGGGGCTGGAGAACCTCGCGCTCGACCAGAAGCGGCTCGACGCGCTCGGCTTCGCGGGCGTGATGCGGCCGATCTCGACGAGCTGCCGCGATCACGCGGGCGCGCACGCCGCGCGCATCCACACCTGGGACGGCACCAAGTGGAACTTCTCGTCCGACTGGTACGAAGCCGACCAGCAGATCATCCGTCCGATGATCCAGCGCTC
>JBKBSH010000010.1:0-17088 GCA_046291795.1 Burkholderiaceae bacterium
GCTTGCGAGCAGGAGCTCGAGCGCACGGTTCGCGCCGAAGGCCAGGTCGTGCTCGGGTGGCGCGACGTTCCGGTCGACCACGACATGCCGATGTCGCCGCTGGTGAAAAACCGCGAACCCGTGATCCGCCAGATCTTCATCGGCCGCGGCCCCGACGTGATGGTGCCGGACGCGCTCGAGCGCAAGCTGTACGTGATCCGGAAGACCGCGAGCCACAAGATCCAGGCGCTGAAGCTGCAGCACGGCCGCGAGTACTTCGTCCCGTCGATGTCGACGCGCACGGTCGTCTACAAGGGCCTGCTGCTCGCGGATCAGGTCGGCCGTTACTACCGCGACCTGGTCGATCCGCGCGTCGTCTCCGCGATCGCGCTCGTGCACCAGCGCTTCTCGACCAACACGTTCCCGTCCTGGGAACTCGCGCACCCGTACCGGCTGATCGCGCACAACGGCGAGATCAACACGGTCAAGGGCAACTTCAACTGGATGCGCGCGCGCGAGGGCGTGATGAGTTCGCCCGTGCTGCGCGACGACCTGTCGAAGCTGTGGCCGCTGATCTACGAAGGACAGTCCGACACCGCCTGCTTCGACAACTGCCTCGAGCTGCTGACGATGGCCGGCTATCCGCTGGCGCACGCCGTGATGATGATGATCCCCGAGGCGTGGGAGCAGCACACCCTGATGGACGACGACCGCCGCGCTTTCTACGAATACCACGCGGCGATGCTGGAACCCTGGGACGGCCCGGCGGCGATCGCGTTTACCGACGGCGTGCGCATCGGCGCCACGCTCGACCGCAACGGACTGCGACCGGCGCGCTACGTCGTCACCGACGACGACATGGTCGTGATGGCCTCCGAAGTCGGCGTGCTGCCGATCCCCGAGAGCCGCATCGTCAAGAAGTGGCGGTTGCAGCCCGGCAAGATGTTCCTGATCGACACCGAGCAGGGCCGCATCATCGACGATGCCGAAATCAAGGCGCAGCTCGCCGCGAGCAAGCCGTACAAGGAGTGGATCAAGCGCATCCGCATCAAGCTCGACGATCTGCCGCCCGCGACGGCTCAGCCGCAGTCGGCCGCGCGGCTCGATGTTCCGCTGCTCGACCGTCAGCAGGCCTTCGGGTACACGCAGGAGGACGTCAAGCTGCTGCTGGCGCCAATGGCGCTCGAAGGCGAGGAGGCGATCGGCTCGATGGGCAACGACAGCGCGCTCGCCGTGCTGTCGAACAAGAACAAGCCCCTGTACAGCTACTTCAAGCAGCTGTTCGCGCAGGTCACCAACCCGCCGATCGATCCGATCCGCGAGCAGCTCGTGATGTCGCTCGTCAGTTTCATCGGCCCGAAGCCCAACCTGCTCGACATCAACAACATCAACCCGCCGATGCGTCTGGAGGTCAGCCAGCCGCTGCTCGACTTCAAGGACATGGCCAAGATCCGCGCGATCGCGAGCTACGCGTCGGGCAAGTTCCGCAGCTTCGAGCTGGACATCTGCTATCCGCTGGCGTGGGGCAAGGAAGGCGTGGAGGCGCGCCTTGCATCGCTGTGCGCCCAGGCGGTCGACGCGGTGCGCGCCGGCTACAACATCCTGATCGTCAGCGATCGCAACGTCGCGCCCGACCGGGTCGCGATTCCGGCGCTGCTCGCGACCAGCGCGATCCACCAGCACCTGATCGCGACGGGCTTGCGGACCTCGACGGGGCTCGTCGTCGAAACCGGGTCGGCGCGGGAAGTGCATCACTTCGCGCTGCTCGCCGGCTACGGCGCCGAGGCGATCCACCCGTATCTCGCGCTGGAGACGCTGATCGACCGCTACGGTGCCGACAGCCGGGAGGCCGCCGACAAGGCCGTCGCCAACTACATCAAGGCGGTCGGCAAGGGCTTGCAGAAAGTGATGTCCAAGATGGGCATCTCGACCTACATGTCGTACTGCGGCGCGCAGATCTTCGAGGCGGTCGGACTCGGCAAGGATTTCGTCGACAAGTACTTCCGCGGCACCGCGAGCAACGTCGGCGGAATCGGTTTGTTCGAGGTGATGGAAGAGGCGATCCGCATGCACCGCGACGCCTTCTCCGACGATCCGTTGCTCGCCCACATGCTCGACCCCGGCGGCGACTACCAGTGGCGCGTGCGCGGGGAGGAGCACATGTGGACGCCGGACGCGATCGCCAAGCTGCAGCATGCCTCGCGCAGCAACTCGTACCAGACGTACAAGGAGTACGCGCAGGTCATCAACGACCAGAGCCGCAGACACATGACGCTGCGCGGGCTGCTCGAGTTCAAGGTCGATCCGAAGCGCGCGATACCGCTCGACGAGGTCGAGCCAGCCAGCGAGATCGTCAAGCGCTTCGCCACCGGCGCGATGTCGCTCGGCGCGATCTCTACCGAGGCGCACACGGTGCTCGCGATCGCGATGAACCGGATCGGCGGAATGAGCAACACCGGCGAAGGCGGCGAGGACGAACGCCGCTATGCGCAGGAGCTGCGCGGGATCCCGATCAAAAAGGGCGATACGCTCGCGAGCGTGCTGGGGCGAGATCGCGTCGAGGTCGACATTCCGCTGCAGGACGGCGATTCGCTGCGGTCGAAGATCAAGCAGGTCGCGTCGGGACGCTTCGGTGTGACGACCGAATACCTCGTCAGCGCAGACCAGATCCAGATCAAGATGGCGCAGGGCGCCAAGCCGGGCGAAGGCGGCCAGCTTCCAGGGCACAAGGTCAGCGAGTACATCGCCAAGCTGCGCTTTTCGGTGCCCGGCGTCGGGCTCATTTCGCCGCCGCCGCACCACGACATCTACTCGATCGAGGATCTGGCGCAGCTCATCCACGACCTGAAGAACGCCAATCCGCGGGCGTCGATCAGCGTCAAGCTCGTGTCCGAAGTGGGCGTGGGCACCGTCGCGGCGGGTGTGGCCAAGGCCAAGGCCGACCACGTGACGATCGCCGGACACGACGGCGGCACGGGTGCCTCGCCCGTGTCGTCGATCAAGCACGCCGGCACGCCGTGGGAGCTGGGGCTGGCGGAGACGCAGCAGACGCTCGTGCTCAACCGACTGCGCGGGCGCATCGCGGTGCAGGTCGACGGCCAGATGAAGACCGGGCGCGACGTGGTCATCGGCGCGCTGCTCGGCGCCGACGAGTTCGGCTTCGCGACGGCGCCGCTGGTGGTCGAGGGCTGCATCATGATGCGCAAGTGCCATCTGAACACCTGCCCGGTCGGGATCGCCACGCAGGACCCCGTGCTGCGGCGGCGCTTCGCGGGCCAGCCCGAGCACGTCGTCAACTACTTCTTCTTCGTCGCCGAGGAAGTGCGCGAGATCATGGCGCAGCTCGGCGTGCGCAAGTTCAACGAACTGATCGGCGCCACACATCTGCTCGACGCGAAAAAGGCCGTCGCGCACTGGAAAGCGAAGGGGCTGGACTTCAGCCGCATCCTGTATTCGCCGCCGATGCCGCCCGAAGTCGCCCGCTACAAGTGCGAGGAGCAGGACCACGGGCTCGCCAAGGCGCTCGACCACAAGCTGATCGAGCAGAGCCGGCCCGCGCTCGAGCGCGGCGAGCGCGTGAGCTTCATCACGCCGGTACGCAACGTCAATCGGACCGTCGGCACGATGCTGTCGTCTCTGGTGGCGCGCAAGTACGGCCACGCGGGGCTGCCGGACGACACGATCCACATCCAGTTGAACGGCACCGCCGGGCAGAGCTTCGGCGCCTTCCTCGCGCACGGCATCACGCTCGACCTGGTCGGTGACGCCAACGACTACACCGGCAAAGGCCTGTCGGGGGGACGCATCATCGTGCGCTGCCCGAACGACTTCCGCGGCGCGGGAACCGAGAACATCATCGTCGGCAACACCGTGCTGTACGGCGCGATCGCCGGCGAGGCGTACTTCAACGGCGTCGCCGGCGAGCGCTTTGCGGTGCGCAACTCGGGCGCGACCGCGGTGGTCGAGGGCACCGGCGACCACGGCTGCGAGTACATGACCCGCGGAACGGTCGTCGTGCTGGGTGCCACCGGCCGCAACTTCGCCGCGGGCATGTCGGGCGGCATCGCCTACGTCTTCGACGAGTTCGGCGACTTCGCGAAGAAGTGCAACCCCGCGATGGTCGCGCTCGAACCCGTGCTGCCCACCGCCGAGCAGCAGGAACGCATCGACGAGGCGATCTGGCACCTCGGGGAGACCGACGAGTTCCTGCTGCGCGACCTCATCGAGCGGCACTTCCGATACACCGGCAGCCTGCGCGCGCGGATGATCCTCGACAACTGGGCCGGCATGCGCGCCCGCTTCGTCAAGGTCTTCCCGCACGAGTACAGGCGCGCGCTGAAGCAACTCGCCGAGGCGCAGAAAAAGGCCGAGCCGCAGAAGCTCGCCGCGTGAAGACAGATTCGCCACCGAGACGCGGAGCGCGCCGGCAGGAAAGGCCTGAGCTTCCCTGCCGTGACTTCCGTCGCTCGGTGGTCAACACGAATGGTTGAACATGGGTAAGGTCACCGGGTTCCTCGAATACGCGCGGCTCGAAGAGGCCGCCGAGCCGCCGCAATCGCGAAAGAAGCACTGGCGCGAGTTCGTCGCGCATCTGACCGACGAGCAGGCGGCCATCCAGGGCGCGCGCTGCATGGACTGCGGCATCCCGTTCTGCACGAACGGCTGCCCCGTCAACAACATCATCCCGGACTTCAACGATCTCGTTTACCGGCAGGACTGGAAGCGCGCGCTCGACGTCCTTCACACGACGAACAACTTTCCGGAGTTCACGGGCCGCGTTTGCCCGGCGCCGTGCGAAGCAGCGTGCGTGCTGAACATCAACGACGACCCGGTCGGCATCAAGTCGATCGAGCACGCGATCATCGACAAGGGCTGGGCCGAAGGCTGGGTGCTGCCGCAGCCGCCGAAGCGCAAGACCGGCAGGAAGGTCGCGATCGTCGGCTCCGGGCCGGCGGGGCTCGCGTCCGCACAGCAGCTCGCGCGCGCGGGGCACGACGTGACGGTGTTCGAGAAGAACGATCGCATCGGCGGGCTGCTGCGTTACGGCATCCCGGACTTCAAGATGGAGAAGTCGCACATCGACCGCCGCATCGTGCAGATGCAAGCCGAGGGCGTGGTCTTCCGCAGCGGCGTGCTGATCGGCACCGGCGAGGTCGACGGCGGCGTGAACAACCGGGCCACACAGACGATCGCGCCGGAGAAGCTGCTCGCCGACTACGACGCGGTCGTGCTGGCGGGCGGCGCGGAAGTCCCGCGCGACCTGCCTGTTCCCGGGCGTGAACTGCGCGGCGTTCACTTCGCGATGGAGTTCCTGCCGCAGCAGAACAAGGTCGTCGCCGGCGACAAGGTCAAGAACCAGATCGTCGCGACCGGCAAACACGTCGTCGTCATCGGCGGCGGCGACACGGGTTCGGACTGCGTCGGCACGAGCAACCGGCAGGGTGCCGCGAGCGTCACGCAGCTGGAGCTGCTGCCGCAGCCGCCCGCGCAGGAGAACAAGGCGCTGACCTGGCCGTACTGGCCGGTCAAGCTGCGCACGTCCAGCTCGCACGAGGAAGGCGCGCGGCGCGAGTGGGCCGTGACGACCAAGCGCTTCGTCGACGACGGCAAGGGCAACGTCAAGGCGATCGTCGCCGCGCGGGTCGAATGGAAGAAGGACCCGGCCAGCGGACAGATGAAGATGAGCGAGGTCCCCGGTTCCGAATTCGAGCTGCCGGCCGATCTCGTGCTGCTGGCGATGGGTTTCGTGTCGCCTTCCGCGTACGTCCTGCAAGCCTTCGGGGTCGAGCGCGATGCGCGCGGCAATGCGCGCGCGCCGACCGACGGCGCGGGCTCCTACCGGACCAGCGTCGACAAGGTGTTCGCCGCCGGCGACATGCGCCGCGGCCAGAGCCTCGTGGTCTGGGCGATCCGTGAAGGAAGGCAGTGCGCGCGAGCGGTCGACGAGTACCTGATGGGGTCGTCCGAGCTGCCGCGATGAGGTCTTGAATCCACCGTCGGGGCACGGACGGCGCCGCGAAGCAGCGACGCTTCTGCCGACGGTGTCGCGATGACGGACTCGACCCTTCGGCCCCGCCGCTACCGCTGCAGGCGCGCCAGCTCTTCGGGCGTCGGAAGCTGCGGCCGGTCGCGCTGCTTGCTGACGAGGCATAGAAAGCCGAGCGCGCTGTCGTCGTCGGCGCAAAACTGATGCCACGTCATCGGATCGACCGTCACGAGATCGCGTTCGGCGATCGGGTGCACTTCGTCGCCGAGCCGCACGGTGCCGCGGCCGCGCAGGATCAGCACCGCGTGCGTGTGCTCGTGGCGCTCGAGCGTCGAATAGCCTCCGGGCGCGATCTCGAAGTAGCGCAGCTCGCACGCCTGGTCGGGCGGCGCGAACAGGACCTGCCGCGTGATGTCGCGAAACGGCGCGGCGCCTTCGTCCTTGTAGCGCAGCACCTCGACGCCGTGCCAGCGGTAGTCGCCGGCCGCGTCCGGCGCGAATCGGCGCACTCCGCTCATGCGTCCGCCGGTGCGCGGGTGTGCGCGACCGCTTCGACGAACTCGCGGCTGCGCTCGTAGAGTCTTTCGCGCGCAGCGAGCAGCGAGCCGCCGACGAGCAGCATGCAATCGTCGCCGTATTCGCGCTTGAGCTCCGGCACGCGCTCCACGCTCATGCCGCCCGCGGGGACCGGCAATGCGGGCTTGAAGCCGTGCCAGTCGCATCGACTGGCTTGCGCGATGGCGAGGCAGACTTCGCGCGGATAGGCGAACCGGCCGCCGTGGTTCGGAAAGATCGTCGCGTCGGCGCCGAACAGCCTGAACAGCTTGCCGAGCAGCGCGGCAGCAGCGATGCGGCCCGCTCCGGCCAGCGAAGGGTGCGCGATGAACGCGAAGTCCGGGTGCTCGCGCCGCAGACCGCCCAGCGTGGCGACGCCGCAGACCATCGGCGCGATCAGCGCGATTCGAACGCCGCGTGAGCGCGCAAGCTCGATCTGTCCGAGCATCTGCGTGCACGTGCCGAACAGACTCGGCGCGTACAGCGTGACCTGCCCGCCGCTGCGGCGTGCGTTGACCTCGTCGACGGCCGCCTGGCACGCGGCCACGCGCTGAGCGAAAGGCGCGGCGGCCTGGTCTGCCCAGCCGTGATCGTCCTTGATCACGTCGATGCCCGCAGTGGCGAAAGTCCGGCACAACGCAGCCAGCTGCTCGGGCGCGGAGCCGATCGGCTTCAACGCCGTGCACGTCAGCGGCCGGCCGGTTGCGCCGACCAGACCGCGCACGCCTTCGATGCCCAGGGCGGGTCCGCCGAACCGTCGCGCGAGCGTGTCGGGAACGTCGAAGTCGACCAGTTCCACGTCGGGCAGCAGCGAGCTGTTGCCGAACAGCATGTTCAGCAACTGTCCGGGGTCGGTGCCGACGCTTTCCGACGCGAGCGCGATCCGCGCGAGGCTGGAACCATCCGGCAGCGCGTCGATGCGCTCGACGCGCGCGGCGATGCGTTCGAGCAGGCCCGCGTCGAGCACCGCTTCGGCGGGCATCTCGATGCTCTGTTCCAGCGCCAGCGCATGCGCCCGGCGCGGCGCGTCTTCGGCAGCGACGCGCAATCGGTAGACCGCGTGGATTTCTTCCCGAGCCATGCGGCGATTCTACGGGCCGCGATGCGCCGATCGGCGTCGCCGATTCGCCGGCCGGTCGGCAGCGCGCATCCGACCGCGCCGCGTTCGCCCACACTGCACAGGCCATGACGACACGTGCCGCCCCGATCGCCGCAGCGCTCGCCGCGCTCGTCGGCGCGAGTTCGGCGCTCGCGCAGAGCGAGGCCGAGTTCAAGCGGCTCGACGAACTGGATCGCAGATGCGAAGCGGCGCGGCTGGCGAAGCTTGCGCCGATCCGTGCGGAACTCATCGACAGGTGCGTCAGGATCGACAAGCGCCCCCGCGAGACCTGCGCAAGCGAATTCGCGCACTACGGCGACACGAAAGCCGCCGCGCACGGCAAGGCGATCGCCGGCCTGTTCTACGACCTGCCCGAGTGCGTCGCGGCCTTCGAGGCGCGGCAGAAGTACCGCCGCTGACGGCGACCCTCCCCCCTGCTTGGTACGTCCTGCGGCGCCGCTGCCGGGTCGCTGTGGCCTGTGAGACAATCCGCCCGCCGCGCGCGGGCCGCGCCGCCCGCACCGCCCGGCATGCCGTCATCGCCGGCCCGACCAACAACCCGAAGCGTTGCGCGCCGAAGTCCACCGCGCGCGAACGTGGCAAACCGCCGTGCCCCAGGACGACTTCATCACCGTCGATCACGTCACGTTCGGCTACGACACGAGCCGAACGATCCTCAACGACGTGTCGGCCCGCTTCGCGCGCGGCAAGGTCACTGCGATCATGGGCGGCTCGGGCTGCGGCAAGACCACGCTGCTGCGGCTGATCGGCGGCGTCTACGCCGCCAGCCGCGGCACGATCACCTTCGACGGTGAGCGCGTCGATACGCGCGACAAGGCGCTGATCTACCGCCTGCGACGGCGGCTCGGGATGCTGTTCCAGTTCGGTGCGCTGTTCACGGATCTCACGGTGTTCGACAACGTCGCGTTCCCGCTGCGCGAGCACACCGATCTGCCCGAGTCGATGATCCGCGACATCGTGCTGATGAAGCTCAATGCGGTCGGTCTGCGCGGCGCGGCACCCTTGCGCATCTCCGAAGTCTCCGGCGGCATGGCGCGGCGGATCGCGCTGGCGCGCGCGATCGCGCTCGACCCCGATCTGATCATGTACGACGAACCGTTCGCCGGGCTCGACCCGATCAGCATGGGCGTCACCGCGAACCTGATCCGCAAGTTGAACGACGCCACCGGCGCGACTTCGCTGATCGTCTCGCACGACGTGCAGGAGTGCTTCATGATCTGCGACTACGCGTACCTGATCTCATCGCAGGGGCGCATCGTCGCGCACGGGACCCCGCGTGAGCTGCAGGCGTCCGACGATCCCGAAGTGCGGCAGTTCATCCGCGGCGAACCCGACGGCCCGGTGCGCTTCCACTACCCCGCGCGTCCCGTCGCGGAAGAGTTCGGAGTACGCGTTTGAAGCCGCTCGACGTGCTGCAGGCGCTGGGCTCGCGCGCGCTGACGGTTTTCCGCGCGCTGGGTCATCACGCGTTCTTCTTCGCCGAGCTGCTCAAGCACCTGCCGCAGGCGCTGCGGCGCTTCTATCTGGTGGTCGCGCAGATCCATGCGATCGGCAACTACTCGCTGGTGATCATCGCCGCGTCGGGGCTCGCGGTCGGCTTCGTGCTGGGCCTGCAGGGCTACTACACGCTGTCCCGCTACGGCGCGGCCGAGTCGCTCGGACTGCTCGTCGCGCTGTCGCTGACGCGCGAGCTGGGACCGGTGGTCACCGCGCTGCTGTTCGCCGGACGCGCCGGTACGTCGCTGACCGCGGAGATCGGGCTGATGAAGGCGGGCGAGCAGCTCGCGGCGATGGAGATGATGGCGATCGACCCGAAAAGCCGCGTGCTCGCACCGCGCTTCGTCGGCGGACTGATCGCGATGCCGCTGCTGGCGGCGATGTTCTCGGCCGTCGGCATCTTCGGCGGTTACGTGGTCGGCGTGCTGCTGATCGGCATCGACCCGGGGCAGTTCTGGTCGCAGATGCAGGACGGCGTCGACGTGTTCGACGACGTCGGCAACGGCATGGTCAAGAGCTTCGTGTTCGGTGTGGCGTGCACCTTCATCGCGCTGTACCAGGGATACGAGACGCAGGCCACGCCCGAAGGCGTCGCACAGGCGACCACCCGCACCGTGGTGATCTCGTCGCTCGCGGTGCTGCTGCTGGATTTCGTATTGACCGCGGTGATGTTCTCCACACCTCGGTAACCGGAGCTACGCATGGGACGCAGAGGCATCGAATCGCTCGTCGGCGTGTTCGTACTGCTGGGCATCGTCGCGATCTTCTATCTCGCGCTGAAAGCGGCGAACCTCGCTTCGTTCAACACCGGCGAGACCTATACGCTGACCGCGAAGTTCGACAACATCGGAGGGCTGAAGGTGCGCGCGCCGGTGCGCAGCGCCGGCGTGACGATCGGCCGCGTCGCGTCGATCGCGCTCGACGCGAAGACGTATCAGGGGCTGGTGACGCTCGAGATCCAGAAGAGCATCGAATTCCCGGTCGATACCTCGGCCAAGATCCTGACCGCCGGGCTGCTCGGCGACCAGTACATCGGGCTCGAGCCCGGCGGCGACGACAGGATGCTCAAGCCCGGCGACACGATCAAGATGACGCAGTCGGCCGTCGTGCTCGAGAACCTGATCGGGCAGTTCCTGTACAACCGCGCGGCCGAAGGTCCGGCCGACAAGAAGTGAGTCGCGCGATGCGCGCCGCGCGCCGGAGACTGCAAACGCTGGCCGCCGCCGTCACGCTGCTGGCGAGCGCGTGCGCGACGATCCCGCCCGACGCCGGTCGCGACCCGGTCGACCCGCTCGAGCGTATCAACCGCCACGTCTTCGAGTTCAACGACCGCATCGACCGCGCGGTGCTCAAGCCCGTCGCTCAGGGTTACGTGGCCGTCGTCCCCGAACCCGTGCGCGGCTGCGTGACGAACTTCTTCGCCAACCTCGGCGACGTCGCCAACGCCGCCAACAACCTGCTGCAGGGCAAGCCGGTCGAGGCGGTTTCGGACATCTGCCGGATCGCGATCAACACGACGATCGGCGTGCTCGGCTGCTTCGATGTCGCCTCGAAGATGGGGCTCGAGAAGCACAACGAGGACTTCGGACAGACGCTCGGCCGCTGGGGGATCGGATCGGGCGCCTACCTGGTTCTGCCGTTGCTCGGTCCGAGTTCGGTGCGCGACGCGGTCGGCCGCGTGCCGGATGCGTATGTCGATCCGGCGCGCGCAGCGGGTGAGAACGTGCGCGCGCGCAACGCGCTTTTCGCGCTCGAAACCGTCGACCTGCGCGCACGCCTGCTCGACGCCGGCCGCCTGCTCGACGCCGCCGCCCTCGACAAGTACCGGTTCACGCGTGACGCATATCTGCAGCGGCGGCGCAACCTCGTCTACGACGGCAATCCGCCGCGCGACGAAGACGATGACGAGGAGCCGGTGAAGGCGCGCTCCGTCGAGCGCACCGCGCCGACCGACGGCGCCGGCGCGTCCGCCGAACCGCGGAAGAACGATCAACCGGGGATCGCGCCCGCGCGTTAATGCGAGGAACGTCGCCCGGCGGTCCGGGTCCTAGAATCGCTCCTTCATACGATCGGCCATCCACGATGCGAAACCTGTCCAGATTCCGGAACGCTCTCGCGGCCGTTGCCGCGGCAGCCGCGCTCGCGGGCGCCGCGTCGGCGCAAGGCGCTGCGGCGACGAGCGTCGCGCCGTCGGCATCGCTCGCGCCCGACGCGCTGATCCGCGCGCTGTCGAACGACGTGCTCGACGCGATCAAGAAGGACAAGTCGCTGCAATCCGGCGACGTCGCCAGGCTCAACGCGCTGGTCGACGAAAAGGTCCTGCCGTACGTGAACTTCGAGAAGATGACGCAGCTCGCGGTCGGTCGCGGCTGGCGGCAGGCCACGCCCGAGCAGCGTCAGGCCCTGATCCGCGAGTTCCGCACGCTGCTCGTGCGGACCTACGCCGGCGCAGTGTCGGCCGTGCGCGATCACGAGGTCAAAATGCGCCCGTTCCGCGCCGGGCCGAACGACACCGACGTCGTCGTCCGCACCGTCGTCGTGCCTTCGCGCGGCGAGCCGATCCAGCTCGACTACCGGCTCGAGAAGACCGACGCCGGCTGGAAGATCTACGACGTCAACGTCCTCGGCGTCTGGTTGGTCGAGAACTACAAGAGTTCGTTCGCTGCCGAGGTCAATGCGGGCGGCATCGACGGACTGATCAAGTCGCTCACCGAGCGCAACCGCCAGCTCGCCGCGGCCGACAAGAAGGCGTCATGAAGCTCGAAGTCGAGTCGATCGGCAACGGCAACGCCGCCGCGCTGCTCGGCCAGGGCATCGACGCGATCCGCGCCGGCGACGCGAATTTCGACCTGTCCGCAGTCCGCCAGGTCGACTCTTCGGCGGTCGCGCTGCTGCTTGCGTGGCAGCGCGAAGCGCAGTCGCGCGGCACGCGGCTCGCGCTTTCCGGTTTGCCGCCGGCGGTCGCCAGCCTCGCCAAGCTCTACGGGGTCGACGAACTGATCCCGGGGCTGCGCCAAGGCTCCGAATCCGCGCCCTCCCGGTAAAATCGCGCCACTGGCCGCGCCGGGCAACGCTCGGCGCGGCCGTCTTGTCTTTTGCCGATGTCATGTCCGTCGCCGCGATCGAAGTCGTCGACCTGGTCAAGCGCTACGCGACGCGCGCAGCGCCGGTGACGGCGCTCGACGGGGTGAGCCTGCGCATCGAGCAGGGCGAGTTCTTCGGCCTGCTCGGCCCCAATGGCGCCGGCAAGACGACGCTGATCTCGATCGTCGCGGGGCTGGCGCGTGCCACGGGCGGCCGGGCGGCGGTGATGGGACACGATGTCGTCGCCGACTACCGCGCGGCGCGCTCGCTGCTCGGCGTCGTGCCGCAGGAACTGGTGTTCGACCCGTTCTTCACGGTGCGCGAGACGCTGCGCATCCAGTCGGGCTACTTCGGCATCCGCGACAACGACGCATGGATCGACGAGGTCATGGCCGCGCTCGACCTGACGAACAAGGCCGACGCGAACATGCGCTCGCTGTCCGGCGGGATGAAGCGGCGCGTGCTGGTGGCGCAGGCGCTCGTTCATCGGCCGCCGGTGATCATCCTCGACGAGCCGACCGCAGGGGTGGACGTCGAACTGCGGCAGACGCTCTGGGCCTTCATCCGCAGGCTCAATCGCGAGGGCCATACGATCGTGCTGACCACGCACTATCTGGAGGAGGCGCAGGCGCTGTGCGGCCGGATCGCGATGCTGAAAGCGGGCCGCCTGATCGCGCTCGACGACACACACAACCTGCTGCGGCGACTGTCGGGGCTGCGGCTCGCGTTGCGCTATCGCGGCGCGCTGCCCGAGTCGCTCGGCGCGTCGGTGATCGAGCGCGGCGAAGGCCGCGCGGTGCTGCGGCTGGCGCGCGTCGAGGACGTCGAGTCGACACTGGCTGCGCTGCGAGTTGCGGGCGTGGCCATCGAGGATCTCGAGGTCGGTCACGCCGACCTCGAGGACGTGTTCCTGCAGTTGATGGCCGACGACCGGTCGCGGATGGCGGCATGAGCGAAGCGGGCATCACGCAGGCGCGTGGCACCGGCGCGGACGCCGCGGCGGGACGACCGCCGGCATCGCGCGCGGCCCGGGCGGTGGGCTTTCGTACGCTGCTGTACAAGGAGGTCTTGCGCTTCTGGAAGGTCAGCTTCCAGACCGTGGCCGCACCGGTGCTCACCGGCGTGCTGTATCTGCTCGTCTTCGGTCACGTGCTCGAAGCGCACGTCGAGGCGTTTCCCGGCGTCGGCTACACCGCATTCCTGATCCCGGGGCTGGTGATGATGAGCGTGCTGCAGAACGCTTTCGCCAACAGCTCGTCGTCGCTGATCCAGAGCAAGATCACCGGCAACCTCGTGTTCGTGCTTCTGCCTCCGCTGTCCAACGGCGAGTTCTTCGGCGCGTATGTGATCGCGTCGATCGTGCGCGGGCTCGTCGTCGGGCTCGGCGTATTCGCGGTCACCGTGTGGTTCGCGCCGCCCGCGCTCGCCGCGGCACCGTGGGTGCTCGTGTTCGCGCTGCTCGGCGCAGCGTTGCTCGGCGTGCTCGGGCTGATCGCCGGGATCGTGTCGGACAAGTTCGACCAGCTCGCCGCTTTCCAGAACTTCATCATCATGCCGGCGACTTTCCTGTCGGGCGTGTTCTACTCGGTGCACGGACTGCCGCCGTTCTGGCAGGCGGTCTCGCACCTGAATCCGTTTTTCTACATGGTCGACGGCTTCCGCTACGGCTTCTTTGCGCAGTCCGACGTCTCGCCGTGGGTGAGTCTCGCGGTCGTTCTGGTCGCGCTCGCCGTCGCCTCGGCGGTCGCGCTGCGAATGCTCGTGCGCGGATACAAGATCAGGCACTGAACCCATGCTTCCGACCCCCGACGACATCCGCAGTCACATCGCCCGGGCGCTGCCGTGCGACGTGCTCGAAGTGCGCGGCGACGGGCATCACTTCGAGGCGCTGATCGTCAGCCCCGCGTTCGAGGGCAAGACGCGCGTGCAGCGCCACCAGCTCGTCTATGCAGCGCTCGGCGACCGCATGCGCGAGGAGATCCACGCGCTTTCGATGAAGACGCTCGCGCCGGGCGAATACAAGGGCTGATCCGTGCGCGCTTCACGCTTCCTTCACGCAGGCTTCGCCCGGATTTCGGCGGTGTCCGCGACAGTTCCTCCCGGCTGCCCGCGCCTGGCGGGCGCATCGAGGAGGAACGCGACATGCCCGATTCGCTTCGCTTCACCGAACCCGTCCGCTTCCGGCGGCCGCCTCTGCCGCAGGCCGCGGATCTTCCGATGGACAAGCTGAGAATCGAAGGCGGCGCGCCGCTGCGCGGCGAGGTTTCGGTCGCCGGCGCGAAGAACGCCGCGCTGCCGATCATGGCCGCCGCGTTGCTGACCGACGGCGAAATCACGCTCGCGAACGTTCCGCAGCTCGCCGACATCGCGACGATGGCGAGGCTGCTGCGCGGCATGGGTGTGCGGGTCGATCGCAGCGGCACCGACGTGGCCATTCGCGCCGACGCGGTGACCTCGACCGAGGCGCCGTACGAGCTGGTCAAGACGATGCGCGCTTCGGTCCTGGTGCTGGGGCCGCTCGTCGCGCGGTTCGGCCGCGCGCGCGTTTCGCTGCCGGGCGGATGCGCGATCGGCGCGCGACCGGTCGACCAGCACATCAAGGGGCTCGAGCTGCTGGGCGCGAGCATCCGCATCGACCACGGCTACCTCGTCGCCGAGGCGCGGCGGCTTTCCGGAACGCGCATCGTCACCGACATGGTGACCGTCACCGGCACCGAAAACCTGATGATGGCGGCGTGTCTGGCCTCGGGCGAAACGGTGATCGAAAACGCCGCGCGCGAGCCTGAAGTCGTCGATCTGGCGAACTGCCTGAACGCGATGGGCGCCCGCATCAAAGGCGCAGGCAGCGACCGAATCGTGATCGAGGGCGTGCCGCGGGTCGGCGGCGCTCGCCATCGCGTGATGCCGGACCGAATCGAGACGGGCACCTTCCTCGTCGCCGCGGCTGCGACCGGCGCATTCGGCGCCGCCGACGTGCTGCTGCGCGACGCCGCACCCCACACGCTCGACGCGGTGCTCGACAAGCTGCGCGAATCGGGTGCGACGCTGGACGCGCGACCGGACTCGGTGCGCGTGCGAATGAACCGCCGCCCGCGCGCGGTCAGCCTGCGCACCGCGCCGTATCCGGCGTTTCCGACCGACATGCAGGCGCAGTTCATGGCGCTGGACGCGATCGCCGACGGTGTGGGCCGCATCACCGAGACGATCTTCGAGAACCGCTTCATGCACGTGCTCGAGCTGCAGCGGCTCGGCGCGCACATCGCGATCGAGGGCAACACCGCGGTCGTCGAGGGCGTTGCCGCGCTTTCGGGCGCGACGGTCATGGCGACCGACCTGCGCGCGTCGGCGAGCCTGGTGATCGCGGGACTCGTCGCGTCCGGCGAGACCGTCGTCGATCGGATCTACCATCTCGACCGGGGCTACGACCGCATGGAGGTCCGCCTCGCCGCGCTGGGCGCGCGCATCGAGCGAGTGAAATGATCACCCTGGCTTTGTCGAAAGGCCGCATCTTCGAGGAAACCGTGCCGCTGCTCGCGCGCGCGGGCATCGCGCCGCTCGAGGATCCGGAGACCTCGCGCAGGCTGATCATCGCCACGTCGGATCCGGACCTGCGCATCGTCGTCGTTCGCGCCTCGGACGTGCCGACCTACGTGCAGTACGGTGCGGCCGAGCTCGGCGTGGCCGGCAAGGACGTGCTGATGGAGCACGGCGGGCAGGGACTGTATGTGCCGGTCGATCTCGGCATCGCGCGCTGCCGGCTGTGCGTCGCGGCGCCGGCCGGATTCGACTACGCCGCCGCGGTGCGCCGCGGCGCGCGGCTCAGGGTCGCCACCAAGTACGTGCAGACCGCGAGAGAGCACTTCGCCGCGAAAGGCGTGCACGTCGACGTGATCAAGCTGTACGGTTCGATGGAACTGGCGCCGCTGGCGGGGCTGGCGGACGCGATCGTCGACCTGGTGTCGAGCGGCGGCACGCTGCGCGCGAACAACCTGGTCGAGGTCGAGGAGATCGCGGCGATCTCGTCGCGGCTGATCGTCAACGTGGCGGCGCTCAAGACTCGGCGCGGCGAAGTCGAGCCGCTGATCGACCGACTGGAAGCGGTGACGCGATCATGAAAGTAAGGACGCTCGATACGCGCGACCCGGGCTTCGACGCGGCGTTCGCGCAGCTGGTCGCGGTCGACACCGCGGGCGATCGCGAGATCGAGCGAGTCGCCGAGACGATCGTCGACGACGTGAAGGCGCGCGGCGACGCTGCGGTGCTCGAGTACACGCGCCGCTTCGACCGCGTCGACGCGCCGTCGGTCGCCGCGCTCGAGATCGGCGCGGCCGAGATGCGCGCGGCGCTCGAGTCGCTGTCGCCCGAAGACCGCGCCGCACTCGACGCGGCCGCGCGCCGCATCCGGGCGTTTCACCAGAGGCAGCGCGGCGCGAGCTGGACGATCGTCGAGGACGACGGCACCGAACTGGGTCAGCGCGTCACACCGCTCGACCGCGTGGGGCTGTACGTGCCCGGGGGGAAGGCGGCTTATCCGTCGTCGGTGCTGATGAACGCGATCCCGGCGCAGGTCGCCGGCGTGCGCGAGATCGTGATGGTCGTGCCCACACCCGGCGGCGAGAAGAACCCGCTCGTGCTGGCGGCCGCAAGCCTCGCGGGCGTGACGCGAGCGTTTGCGATCGGCGGCGCACAGGCGGTCGGCGCGCTCGCCTACGGCACGGCGACGGTGCCCGCGGTCGACAAGATCGTCGGTCCGGGCAATGCGTACGTCGCCGCCGCCAAGCGGCGCGTGTTCGGCGTCGTCGGCATCGACATGATCGCGGGCCCGAGCGAGATCCTCGTCATCTGCGACGGCAGGACCGATCCGGAC
>JBKBSH010000108.1:0-6983 GCA_046291795.1 Burkholderiaceae bacterium
GGATGAGGCAGGTGCCGCACGTGCTGCTGGAGGCGGGCAAGGTCACGGTGATGCTGATGTTCATCGTCGCCAACGCGCTGCTGTTCGCGCACGTGCTGACGACCGAGCGGATTCCCCAGCAGATCGCCGAGACGATCATCGGTTGGGGCATGCCCGCGTGGCAGTTCCTGATCGTCGTCAACATCCTGCTGCTGATCGCGGGCATGTTCATGGAGCCGACCGGGATCATCCTGATCCTCGCGCCGATCCTGTTCCCGATCGCCGTCCAGCTCGGCGTCGATCCGGTTCACCTCGGCATCATCATGGTGGTCAACCTGGAGATCGGCATGATCACGCCGCCGATCGGGCTGAACCTGTTCGTCACCGCCGGCATCACCAAGATGTCGATCATGCAGGTCGTTCACGCCGCGCTGCCTTGGACGCTGATCCTTCTGCTGTTCCTCGCGATCGTCACCTACGTGCCGGTGCTGACGCTGTTGCTGCCGAACCTCCTGTTCTGAACCCGTTACGCCGCGCGCTTGCGGTTCGGACACGCGGTGCAGGAGATCGGCTCGCCGTCGGGCCCGACCACCTTCGGCCCGCCGCAGGAGCCGCGCAGGCACGGGCGCCTGAAGATCACGCCGAGCGCCATCGCGGCGACGGCGATGCCGATCAGCAGCGCGACCGCGGCGAACACCGGCCAGAAGCTCGCGGGATCCAACGCGTTCACGCGTGTGCTCCGCCGAGCGCGGCGAACGCGGCGGTGGCGCGGCCGGTGAAACCGCCTCCGGTGTCGCGCTCGATGAAGTAGGCGGCGAGCCCGTGCGCCTGCGCGAGCGCCCAGCCGCGCTCGGGGCCGAGCACGATCAGCGCGGTGGCGAGCGCGTCCGCCCGCATGCAGTCGTCGGCGACCACGGTCACCGAACACAGCCGATGCTCGATCGGGAATCCGGTCGCCGGATCGATCTCGTGCGAGTAGCGCCTGCCGTCCTGCTCGAAGTAGATGCGGTAGTCGCCCGAGGTCGCCATCGCGCCGCCGGCCAGCGGCACGACGTAGTGCGCGCGCGGCGGCCAGGCGTCGGGCCGCTCGATGCCGATGCGCCACGGAGCGCCGTCGGCGCGACGGCCGCGAACGCGGACTTCGCCGCCGGCTTCGATCATGTAGTCGCGCACGCCGTTCGCCTCGAGCGCGCGCGCGGCGCAATCGACGCCGTAGCCCTTGGCGATGCCGCCCAGGTCGGCGCGCAGCCCTTCGCGCAGCTTGGTCGCGCTGCGCGTCGCCTCGTCGAGGCGCAGCGCGCGATAACCGACCGCCGGCCGCTGCGCCTGCACCCGCGCCAGCGGCGGCACGGTGCGCGCCTTCTCACGCTGCGGCGGGCCGAAACCCCAGGCGTCGACGAGCGGAGCGACCGTCACGTCGAATGCGCCGTCCGATTGCCGGCTCACCGACTGCGCGGCGGCGAGCACCGTGTACAGCTCGGCCGAAAGCGGCAGCGGCGCACCGGCGCGCGCGCGGTTGAACGCGCTCAGCTCCGAGTCGGGGCGATAGACGGACATGCGCCGATCGACCCCGTCGAGCGCGGCGTGCACCGCCGCGCGCAGCGCGCCGGCGCGCGCCTCGTCGAAAGCGCCCGCGATCTTGGCCGTGTAGCGCGTGCCCATCGTGTCGCCGGCGAAGTGCAGCAGATTCGTCTGCTCGCGCGTGCGGCCGCAGGCGGCCAGCGCCGCCGCTCCGAGCGCGCCGAGCAGCAGGCGGCGGCGTGTCGTCAGCAATGCATCCATCATCGACTCCTCATCCCGGCTTGCGCTCGGCGCCGCGGACGGCGGCCTCGAACCGCCCTTCGCCGTGCTCGATCATCTCGCGGACCAGGTCGCCGATCGAGACCAGCCCGTAGACGCGCGGCCCGTCGATCACCAGCAGGTGGCGGTGGCGGTTGACCGTCATCAGGCTCAGCGCCGCCTCGACGGTGGTTCCCGGCGAGACGAAGCGCACGTCGCGAGTCATCACCAGCGACACCGGCGTCGTCTTCGGATCGCGCCCGGCGTGGACGACCCGGGTCAGCAGGTCGCGTTCGGTGAAGATGCCGTCGACCAGCCCGTCCTCGTTGCGGATCAGCACCGCGCCGATGCGGTGCCTGACCATCGCGGCGACGGCTTCGGCGACGGTGGCGCCGGCCGGCACCGCGATCAGCTCGTCGCTCGCCTTGCCGCGGACGACGGTTTCGACGGTCGTTTGCATGGCGTCCTCTCCCCGCTGTGTCCTCACAGGCCGAAGTCGTCGAGCATGATGTTCTCGCGGTCGACGCCGAGATCGAGCAGCATTCGGATCACCGCCTTGTTCATCACGTCGGGACCGCACAGGTAGTACTCGATGTCCTCCGGCGCCGGGTGCTGCTTCAGGTACAGATCGCGCAGCACGTTGTGGCGGACCAGTCCGACCGGGCCGGTCCAATTGTCCTCCGGACGCGGCTCCGACAGCACCAGATGCCACTCGAAGTTCGGATGCTCGGCGGCGAGCCGGTCGAACTCCTCGACGTAGAACGCCTCTTTCAGGTTGCGCGCCGAGTACCAGAAGGTGATCTTTCGCCCGGATTTCAGCCGCAGAAGCTGGTCGAAGATGTGCGAGCGCATCGGCGCCATCCCCGCGCCGGCGGCGACGAAGCACATTTCCTTGCCGGTTTCGCGCGCGAAGAACTCGCCGAACGGACCCGACACCGTGACTTCGTCACCGGGCTTCAGCCGGAACAGCCACGAACTCATCTTGCCCGGCGGGATGTCCTCGCGGTAGTCGGGCGGGAACGCCACGCGGATCGTGAACAGCAGGATGCCCTTTTCGAGCGGATAGTTCGCCATCGAATACGCGCGCGTCACCGGCTCGTCGACGACCGAGCGGAAACGCCACAGATCGAAGCGGTCCCACTCGTCGCGAAACTGCGGGTCGATGTCGAACTCGCGGTAGGTGAGTTCGTGCGGCGGGCACTCGATCTGCACGTAACCGCCCGCGCGGAAAGGCACGTCCTCGCCTTCGGGCAGCGCGAGCTTCAGCTCCTTGATGAAGGTCGAGACGTTGCGGTTGGACAGCACGCGGCAGTTCCACTTGCGCACGCTGAAGACTTCGGGTGCCAGCTCGATTCTCATGTCGCGCTTGACCTTGACCTGGCACGCGAGCCGCCGGCCGCGTCGCGCCTCGCCCGGCGAGATGAAGCCGGTTTCGGTCGGCAGCAGCTCGCCGCCGCCGTCCTTGACGACGACCTTGCATACGCCGCACGAGCCCTTGCCGCCGCAGGCGGACGGAATGAAGATCCGGTTGGCCGCGAGCGCGCCGAGCAGCGTGCCGCCGGCCTCGACGCGCAGCGCCCTGCCCGGGTCGTCGTTGATCACGACCGAGACTTCGCCGGAAGGCACCAGCCTGCGTCGCGCCGACAGCAGCACTGCCACGAGTGCAAGCACCACGGTCGTGAACATCGCGACGGCGACGACGATGTCGAGCATGGCTACCACTGGATTCCGGAGAACATCATGAACGCGAGCGACATCAGCCCGGCCGTGATGAAGGTGATGCCCAGCCCGCGCAGACCGGCGGGTACGTTCGAGTACGCGAGCTTCTCGCGGACCGCCGCGAGCGCGACGATCGCGATCGCGAAGCCGGTGCCGGAGCCGAACCCGAAGACCACGCTTTCCGCGAACGAGTAGTCGCGTTGCTGCATGAACAGCGACCCGCCAAGGATCACGCAGTTGACCGCGATCAGCGGGAGGAAGACGCCGAGGGCGTTGTAGAGCGCCGGCGCGAAGCGGTCGATCGTCATCTCGACGACCTGCACCGCCGCGGCGATCGTCGCGATGAACAGGATGAACGACAGGAAACCGAGGTTCACGCCGGCGAGCGCGGGATGCACCCAGCCGAGCGCGCCTTCGCGCAGCAGGTGGGTGAGCAGCAGGTTGTTCAGCGGCACGGTCAGCGTCTGCACGAACACCACCGCGACACCGAGGCCGATCGCGGTTTCGACCTTCCTGGAGCACGCGAGGAACGAGCACATGCCGAGAAAGTAGGCGAGCGCCATGTTCTCGAGGAAGATCGAGCGGATGCCGAGGTTCAGGAGGTGCTCCATGAGTCAATCCTTCTCCTGCAGCTCGGGCTTCCATTGCCGCAAGGCCCACACCAGTAGCCCGATCAGGAACAGCGCCGACGGCGCCAGCAGCATCAGCCCGTTCGGCACGTACCAGCCGCCGTTCTTGGCGAGCGGCAGCACGGTGAAACCGAACACGCGGCCGGCGCCCAGCAGCTCGCGCGTGAACGCCACGAGCAGCAGCACCAGCCCGTAGCCCAGCCCGTTGCCGACGCCGTCGAGCACCGACGGGTACGGCGGATGGCTCATCGCGAAGCCCTCGGCGCGGCCCATCACGATGCAGTTCGTGATGATCAGACCGACGAATACCGACAGCTCGAGCGACAGCTCGTACAGCGTGGCCTTGAGCACCTGGTCGAACACGATCACCAGCGACGCGATGATCGAAAGCTGCACGATGATGCGGATCGACGACGGTGTGTGGTTGCGGACGAGGCTGACCGCCAGGTTGGCGAGCGCCGCGACCAGCACGACGCCCGCGGTCATCACCAGCGCCTTGTCCACGCGCGTGGTGATCGCCAGCGCCGAGCAGATGCCGAGCACCTGCACGCCGATCGGGTTGTTGGCGAGCACGGGCGCGAGCAGGATCGACCGCTCGCGCTTGCCGAAGGCGATGCCGAACGCACTCATCACGTCACCTGCTCGATCGCACCTTCGCGGAAGCGCCTCAGAAACCGGCCGTAGCCGTCGTCGGACAGCCAGAACTGCATCAGCCTCGTGATCGCGTTGCTGGTCACGGTCGCGCCCGAAAGCCCGTCGACGTGCAGCGGATCGGTCTGCGCCGGCCCGGCCTGCCCCTTGATCACCGTGATGCCGGCGCGCCAGTTCTGGTCGAACGCCTTGCGCCCGCGCCACAGCGCCTGCCACGCGGGGTTGCCGATCTCGCCGCCGAGGCCGGGCGTTTCCTTGTGGTCGTAGTAGGTGAGCCCGCGCACCGTGTTGGCGTCGCGGTCGAGCGACACGAAGCCGTAGATCGTTCCCCACATGCCGAGCCCTTCGACCGCGAGCACGAGCTGCTCGACACGGCCGTCCTTCAGAACGAAGTAGACGACGCCGTAGTTCGGAATCCGCCCGATGCCGGCGCCGTTGGGCGGCGCCGCCCGGCTCGCGCCCGGGTCGTTGCGCGCCGCGCGCTGGTCGTAGTTGCGCGCGTCGATGCGGTCCGCGGGCAGCAGCTCGCCGGTGGCGAAGTCGACCAGCCGCGCGCGGATGTCGCGCTCGAAGAAACGCTCGACCTGCTGCCGGCCGACGGTCGCGCCGGGCTCGACGAGTCCGGCGGCGACGAGCACGTTCTTCTCCATGTACAGCCGCGCGTTCGCCTTCTGACGCGGCTGCAACGTCACCGCGGCGACCGACACCAGCGCGGCGCACACGACGCAGACGACGGTCGCGAACAGCACCGTGTAGCGCGTCGAATCGAGCCGGCGCTCATCCATGGCGTGCGAGCCTGCGGCGGATGTCGGCGCGGACGAAGCCGTAGTCGATGACCGGCGCCATCACGTTCATGAACAGGATCACCAGCATCATCGCCTCGGGGTAGGCGGGGTTGACGATGCGGATCAGCACGACGAGCGCACCGATCATGAAGCCGTAGACCCACTTGCCGTTCTCCGAGAACGGCGAAGTCACCGGGTCGGTCGCCATGAACACGGTGCCGAAGGCCCAGCCGCCGAGCACCATGTGCCACCAGAACGGCACGCCGAACCACGGGTTCGTCGCCGAGCCGATCGCATTGAAGGCGAGCGACATCGCGATCGTGCCGAGCGCCACGCCGGCCATCGTTCGCCACGACGCGATCTTCGTGACGAGCAGCAGCGCCGCGCCCAGCAGGCACGCCAGTGCGGAGGTCTCGCCCATCGAGCCGGGCTCGAGACCCACGAAGGCGTTCCACCACGACAGCCCCGCCTGCTCGAACGGCTGCGTCATCACGCGCATCTGTGCGAGCGGCGTCGCACCCGAATAGCCGTCGACCGCCGCGCCCTGCGGCACCGCCGTCCAGACCTTGTCGCCCGAGATCTCGGCCGGGTACGCGAAGAACAGGAACGCGCGCGCGGCGAGCGCCGGATTGACGAAGTTCATGCCGGTGCCGCCGAACACTTCCTTCGCGAGCACGACGCCGAAGCTGATCCCAAGCGCCACCTGCCACAGCGGCATGGTCGGCGGCAGGATCAGCGCGAACAGGATGCCGGTGACGAAAAAGCCCTCGTTGACCTCGATCCTGCGCACGATCGAGAAGGTCACCTCCCACGCCAGCCCGACCGCCATCGTGACGATGTAGACGGGCAGGAAGTACAGCGCGCCGTGCACGAAGTTGGCGAGCGCGCTCGCCGGCGAGTAGCCCACGCCGAGCCGGCGGATCAGCTCGTGCCGCCAGCCTTCCAGCGCCGCCGCCTTCGCCGGGTCGAGCGCGAGGTTGGCCTGCAGCCCCGTGTTGTACATCGCCATCAGCGCACACGGAATCGCGGCGACGACGACCAGGATCATCATCCGCTTCAGGTCGAGCGCGTCGCGCACGTGCGCTGCCGTGCGAGTGACCGACGCCGGCGTGTAGAAGAAGGTGTCGACCGCTTCCCACAGCGGATAGAACTTCTCGAGCCGGCCGCCCTTTTCGAAGTGACGGGCGTGGCGGTCGAGCAGCGCGCGCAGCGAGGCCATCAATGCTCCTTGCGCAGGCGTTCGAGCGCTGCGCGCAGCAGCGGGCCGTAGTCGTACTTGGCGGGGCACGCGTAGGTCGCCAGCGCGACGTCTTCTTCGTCGAGCTCGAGCGCGCCCAGTTGCTCGGCGCGCTCGTCGTCGCCGATGATCAGCGAGCGCAGCAGGAACGTCGGCAGCATGTCGAAGGGGAGCACGCGTTCGTACGTGCCGATCGACACCATC
>JBKBSH010000109.1:0-6948 GCA_046291795.1 Burkholderiaceae bacterium
GCGGCAGCCGGCAGGCGGGCGTCCTTGGCGAAAGTCGTGGTCATCCGAAGATTGGTCGTCGTCCGTGTCGTTGCTGCAGGCGGCGCGCGGCGCCGCCGCAACCGCCACGAAGTGTCGGACCGCGCCTGTCACGACGATCGGGCGATAAGCACGTTGATCGGCGCGCTTTCCGCAGCGCGCATGCGCTCAAGTGCGCCAGCCGAGCGACCCGCCCCCGCCGGGCCTCGCCAGCGGCCTGCCTCGGCCCGGTCCGATTTGGTCCACAATTGGCAGCTCGCGGCGGACCGCGGCGCGGTTGCATGCCGGCGTGACGCGAGCGGCGTTGCGCAGACGACGTTGCGGACGAAGGAAGATCTGCCCGATTCAGATGAACGCGGTCGAAATCACGCCGATCCAGCTTCTCGTCGTCGAGGACTCCGAGCTCGACTATGAACTGCTGCTCGCGATCCTGCTGCGCGACGGCCTGCGCGTTCGCGCCACGCGCGTCGAGGACGAGGCCGGCATGCGCGAAGCCTTCGCGCGCGGTCGGGTCGACGCGGTCGTGACCGACCACAACCTCCCGCGCTTCGATTCGTTCGCCTCGTTGAAGGTGGCCAAGTCGGTCGACGAGGACCTGCCGGTGATCGTCGTCTCCGGCGAGATGTCCGAGGAGCTCGCGGTGGCCGCGCTGCACGCCGGCGCCGACGACTTCATCCTGAAGTCGCGCATGTTCCGGCTGGCGCCGGCGCTGAAGCGCAGCCTGCAGGCGGCCGAAGCGCGCCGCGACCGGCGGCTGCAGGCGGCGCAGCTCGAGGACAGCGCGGCCAAGCTGCGCGAGCTGGCCCAGCACCTCGAGCGCGTCAAGGAAGAGGAGCGCCGCGCCATCGCGCGCGAGATCCACGACGACATCGGTACGACGCTCACGGCGCTGAAGTTCGAGCTGGCGCGGCTGGCGCGCGATCTGGGGGGCCGCTCGTCGGCCGCACCGCGCATCAACGCGATGAACGAACTGCTCGCCCACGCGGTGGCCGCAAGCCACCGGATCCAGCACAACCTGCGGCCGCCGGTGCTCGACGCGGGGCTGGTCGCCGCGCTCGACTGGCTGGTCAAGGGATTCGTCGAACGCACCGGCGTGCCGACGAGCTTCGAGTCGAACCGCGACGAGCTCGACCTCGATCCGATGCGCGCCGCCGCGCTGTACCGGGTCGCGCAGGAATCGCTCTCCAACGTCGCCAAGCACGCACAGGCCAGGCGCGTGTCGGTGCATCTTTTCGCCTCGGCCGACGAAGTGACGCTGGAGATCGCCGACGACGGCGTCGGTTTCGACGCGCGCCTGCTGGGCAATACGCCGGGCTTCGGCGTGCGCAGCCTGATCGAGCGGGCCCGCGGCTTCGGCGGCTGGGCCGAAGTCAATTCGACGCCCGGTCGCGGAACGACGGTGATGTTCTCGATTCCGCCCGGCGATTCCGCGGCGGGCGAAGCCGCTGCGCCGCCCGCGCGCGTCAAGGCGTCGACCGATGCGGGCTAGAAGAAGCTGAGGAGCGAGGGGGATGACGGTCAAGACCATCGTCGTCGACGACCATGCGATCGTCCGGCGCGGAATCGTTCAGATCCTGTCCGAGCATCCCGACGTCAAGGTCGTCGCGGAAGCCGGCAACTACGGCGAGCTGCGCAACCAGCTTCGCGCACACCCCGATACCGACCTGCTGGTGATGGACGTCGGGCTGCCGGGGAAGAACGGGATCGACATCCTGAAGTCGCTGCGCGAGGAAAACAGCAAGCTCAAGGTGCTGATGGTCAGCATGTACCCGGAGGACCAGTACGCGGTGCGCGCCTTCCGGGCCGGCGCGTCGGGGTATCTGAACAAGGCGAGCGCGCCCGAAAAGCTGATCGAAGCGGTCGATCAGGTCATCGCCGGCCGCAAGTACGTCACGCCCGAGATCGCGCAGGCGCTGATCGAGAACCTGAATGCGCCCGAGCAAGGCGCCGCGCACGACAGACTCTCGGACCGCGAATTCCAGACGCTGAAGCTGATCGCCTCCGGCAAGCGCCTGTCCGACATCGCCGAAGAGCTGGCGCTCAGCCCCAAGACCGTCAGCGTCTACCGCGCGCGCATCCTCGAGAAAATGGGCATGAGCAACAACGCGGAACTCACCCACTACGCGATCAAGCACGGGCTGGTCGAGTAGCGATTCGCGGCTCGCGCCGCGGCGTTGCGCGACGCGACACGCTAGTCGGCCCGAACGACCCGGTTCTTCCCGGTGCGCTTGGCCTCGTACAGCGCGGCGTCGGCGCGACGGATCATCTCTTCGAGCGATTCGCCGTTGCGCCATTGCACCGCGCCGGCGGAGAAGGCGAGCGTCCACGGGCGCCCTTCGAACTGGAAGCCGCGCTTGGCGAGCTCCCGCTGCAGCCGTTCGGCCGTCGCGGCCGCTTCGGCGACCTCGGTCGCCGGCAACAGCAGCGCGAACTCCTCGCCGCCGAGCCGCGCGATGAAATCGGTCGGCCGCACGGTCGCCTGCATCAGCGAGGCGACATGGATCAGCGCACGGTCGCCGGCGACATGCCCGAGCGAGTCGTTGAGCTTCTTGAAGTCGTCCAGGTCGAGCATGACGAACCCGAGCGCGGCACCGTATCGCTTTGCGCGCGCGGTCTCGATGCGGAACGCCTCCTCGAGCCCGCGCCGGTTCAGCGCGAAAGTCAGCGGGTCCTTCTGCACCAGCGCCGAGACCTGGGTGAGCTCCTTTTCGAGCTGCTGCACGCGAGCCTCGTAGGTCTCGACCTTCTTGCGCGCGGCGACCAGCTCCTCGCGCGACTGCTGGATCTCGTTGCGGACGATCTGCGTGTCGGCAAGAAGCCCGCGGAGCACCGCCGACAGCGTCTCGAAGTCGGCGGCGCCCTCGAGCCGCTTCTGGTAGCCGCCGATCTGCTCGTAGAACCTGCCGGTGCTGCTCGACATCGAGCCGATGCGCTCGACGAGGGTGGCCAGCATCTCCTTCAGCGCGAACTTCGCCTCCTGCAGGCTGCGGCGCGCGGTCGACTGCTGCGCGATGATCTGCGCGAGCCGCACCTCCGCCTGCTCCAGCGCCATCGAGCGGATCGGCCCGCCGAGCAGCGCACGGATGGGCTCGAGCTGCCCGGCGAGCCACGCCTCCTCCGGCGTCAGGGTCTTCATGTTGTCGCACAACAGCGCCAGCAGCCGCTGCAGGCCGTCGCGGATCTTGTGCTCTTCGGCGATCTGCCGATCGATCTCGCGCACCGCGTCGGTAAAGCGCGTGACCAGCCGATCGACGTCTTCGGGCGCGAGCCTGCCGGTGTGCCGCTCCGCGTAGGCGCGCAGCTTCGCCGCCGCCGGCGTGCCCTCGCCGCAAGAGTGTTCGAGCAGTCGCATCGAACGCAGCGCGACCTGCCGCCAGGCATCGGCCTGCGCGCGCGCTGCGGCGGCCTCGGCGTCCGGGTCGCTGCCGTGGCGCGCCGTCACCGCCTGAGACGGGATCACGGTCGACGGCCCGCTTGAAGTCGGCGCCGCGAGCGGATCGGCGAGATCGTCGCGCGCGCCGGGCAACGGCGCGAGCGCGGGCCCCCAGCTGTCGATCAGCCGCTGCAGCCGTTCGAGCGCGACGTCCGGCGCTTCGGCGGCACCGTCGACCACGCGCATCACCGCCTCGAGCTTGCGCGCGCGTGTCCAGCCGGCGTGCAGCGCGTCGGCCTGCCTCAGCAGCGCCACCGCGGTCTGCGGCCAGTTGCCGGCCGCCCCACCCGGCCGGCGCTCGAGCGCCCGGTCGATCGCCTCGCGCACGGCCGTCCAGTCCTGCTGTTGCGCGCGCTCGATCACCGCGGCGGCGTCCTGCGAACCGATGCGATGGCTGCGAACGAGATCCTTGAGCACGTCCTTGATGACGGCCACAGCCGACGCGCCCGGCGGACGCCCGCCGACCAGTTCGTAGTACACGTCGGCGAACGTGTCGGGTGTCGGAATGATCCTGCGCTCGGCCAGCGTCTTCAACGCGCGGCGCGCGACTTCGGCCTGATTGATACCGGATCCGGTCCAGGGCTGGGACATGTCGTTCATGTTCATCTTCAGGCGTCTCGGCTCGCGAATCCGTGAACCCCGCGAAGGGCTGCGTCCCGGGTCCTTCGAAGCGCCGGGTCCCGACCTCGAATCGGGCCCGGCGCCGAGTCATCATCGGCGACCGCGTGGGCGGGCTCGGCGGTCGCGACCGCACGCCAGCCGGCGCTGCGCGCGGGATCGCGCAGCAGCTCGGCGAAGTCCTCGGCCGGCATCGCGCGGGCGAACAGCCATCCCTGCATCAGGCGGCAACCTTCGTCGACGAGCCGCCGCATCTGCTCGCGCGTCTCGACGCCCTCGGCGACGACGCGCAGGTTCAGACTCCGGCTCATCGCGATGATCGCCGTGACGATCACCGCGCTGTCGCCGCTCGACTCCAGCTCGCGAACGAACGAGCGGTCGATCTTCAACGTGTCGATCGGCAGCCGCCGCAGGTACGCGAGCGACGAATAGCCGGTGCCGAAATCGTCGATCGAAATCGCCACGCCGAGCTGCTTGAGCGCCTGCAGCAGCGGCAGCGCGGTCGCGAGGTTGTGCATCAGCACCGTCTCGGTCAGCTCCAGCTCGATCAGCTCTGCCGGGACACCGCTTTCAACGAGCGCCCGCTGCACCGGCGCGACCAGGTCGGCGCGCTGCACGTGTCGGCTGGAGATGTTGATCGATACCGGCACCGGCGCGATGCCGGCGCTGCGCCACGCGGCGATATGGCGGCACACCTCGGCGATCGCCCATTCGGTGATCGGAACGATCAATCCGGTCTCCTCGGCGAGCGCGATGAACTCGGCCGGAGCGACCAGATCGTCGCCGCGCCTCCATCGCATCAGCGCCTCGGCACCGACGATGCGACCTTCGACCGCATCGACCTTCGGCTGGTAGTGCAGCACGAGTTCGTTGCGCTCGAGCGCGCGGTGCAGCGCGGTTTCGAGCCGCCAGCGCTCGGCGGTCGCGGTGTTCATCGCGTCGTCGAAGATCTGCCAGCCGTTGCGGCCTGCGTCCTTGACCGTGTACATCGCGATGTCGGCCTTGCGCAGCAGGGTCTCGACGTCGTCTCCGTGCTGCGGATACAGCGCCACGCCGATCGACGCGGTGACGAACACCTCGTGTCCGCCGCACGCGATCGGCCGACGCAGCGACTCGAGCAGCCGCGCGGCGACGCGCTCGACCACGCCGGCGTCGGCCAGATCGGTGAGTAGGATCGTGAACTCGTCGCCGCCCAGCCGCGCGACGCTGTTGGCGGCGTCGTGGCTGCGCGTCGGGTCCGCGGGCACGTCGCCGGCGGGCGTTGCGGCGCGCGCGACGGTGTCGTTCTCGCGCACCGCCAGATGCAACCGCCGGGCCACTTCGCGCAGGAGCTGGTCGCCGACCTGATGGCCGAGCGTGTCGTTGATCTGCTTGAAGCGGTCGATGTCGATGAACAGCACCGCCACGTGCGTGCCGTTGGCGCGGGCGCGCTCGAGGCTGACGGCCAACTGGTCGCGGAAGTAACGCCGGTTCGGCAGCCCGGTCAGGCTGTCGAAGTTGGCGAGCTGCCGGATCTGCTCCTCGAACTGCTTGCGCTCGGTGATGTCCTGCAGCACGCCGTGCGCCGCGACCGCGCGACCGCGGTCGTCGCGGTCGATTTCGGCCTCGACGTGGACCATGCGAAGCTGGCCGTTGGGCCGGACGACGCGGCAATCGAAATTCAGCTGCCCGGTACCTGCCAGCGCATCGCGGACAAGCCGCTCGATCCGCGGCCGGTCGTCTTCGGCCACGCGCGTCCACAGGAACCAGTCAGCGAGTCCCTCCTGCTGCCGTGTCAGCCCGGCGATCGCGAAGCACTCTTCGGACAGCCTGACCCGGCGGTGCTTCATGTCCCATTCCCAGCTGCCGAGCCGCGCGATGCGCTGCGCCTTGGTGAGCTTGGCCTGGCTGGCCGCGAGCTCCTCGCGCATGCGTGCCGCGCGCAGCATGTAGCGCAGCCGCTGCGACAGCAGCGTCCATTGGCTCGTGCTCTTGACGAAGAAGTCGGTCGCTCCGGCCTCGTAGGCGCGCGCGATCGACTCCTCGTCGTCGAGCCCCGTCAGCATCAGCACCGGCACGTGTTCGCCGCCCGGCAGCTTGCGCAACCGCTCGCAGGTCGTGAAGCCGTCGATGTCGGGCATCAACGCGTCCAGGACGACCACGTCCGGCCGGTGCTGCGCGAAAGCCGCGAGCGCCTGCGCGCCGCCTTCGGCTTCGATCACGTTCCACCGCCGCTCGGCCAGTGCCGATGCCGTCAGCAGCCGTGCGACCGCGTCGTCGTCGACCAGCAGGACGCGCTCGCCTTCGACGCGCTGCCATGCGTCCGGCGCGCAGCTGCGGGGGTTGCCGTCCATCGAGCCGCCGCCTTCCGTCTTCCTAGTGCAGTGCCTGTTCGGCGCGGATCATCGCCTGCAGCGCGCGAACGACGCGCTGGTACTCGTCGCGTACCGCGGGCCAGTCCTGGCGCGCGGCCGGCACGCGCCCGGAGCGCGCCAGCGCCTCCATGTCCGCGCAGCGCTGCGCAAGCCGCGCGGCACCGAGATTGGCGCTCGACGACTTCAGCGTGTGCACCGCCTGGCGCAACGCAGTTGCATCATCGCGCTCGCGCGCGCGCTGCGCGTCGGTGGCGTGCTTCGCCGACGTGTCGAGGTAGGTCCGGATCAACCGCTCGAGCAGCCGCGGCGCGCCGCGGCGTTCCATGTCGCGGATGCGGTCGATCGCGGCGGCGTCGATCGCGTCGCGGTCGCCTTCCTGCAGCGTCGCCGGCGCGGCCTGCGCGGTGTCCACGTCCGCGCCGTGTGCGGCATCGAGCACAGGATCCTCGACGGGATTGGTGCGTGCACCGCCGGGTTCGTGCACCGGGCTCGGGTGCGTGTGCCTAGCGATCAGCTCGGCGAGGT
>JBKBSH010000110.1:0-6931 GCA_046291795.1 Burkholderiaceae bacterium
AGCCCGATCTCACCGACCGCGACGAAGCGCGGATCGTCCATCGCCGCGGCGACGGCGGCGCGCAGCACGCCGATGTCGTCATCGCGGGAGCCGTCGATCCACAGCGGGTGGATGCCGAGCGCGTAGGCGCAGCCGTACCGCTGGGCGACTTCGGCGATCCTCGCAAAGTGCTCGACGTGCGCGGCCGGCAGCACCATCATCGTGACACCCGCCGCGCGCGCGCGACGACCTCGTCGCGGTCGGCGTCGAACTCGTCGGCATCCAGATGGCAGTGGGTGTCGATCAGCATGGGCGGATGATGCGTCGCGTCAGGCGTCGGCCGCCGGTTCGCCGCGCGGGTGCGATCGGCCCGTGGACCCGCTCGCAATCGGCGATCCGATAACATCGCCGCATGCCTCGAAAGTTCTTCAAGCGCCTGATGCCCAGCGCGGACAAGGTCCGCGAGGTCAAGGCACTCGGGGTGTTCGGCGAAGCGGTTTTCCATCCGGCCTTGTGGCACCTGAACCGGCGTTCGGCGGCGGGCGGTGTGGCAGCCGGGCTGTTCTGCGGATTGATCCCGGGGCCGTTCCAGATGCTCGGCGCCGGCATCGCGGCGCTTCTGTTCCGCGTGAATCTGCCGGTGGCGCTGTTGACGACGCTGTACACGAACCCGATCACGATCGTTCCGCTGTACCTGATGGCGTACAAGCTCGGCGCCATCGTACTCGGCGCCGCGGGCGGCAATTCGCCCCAACCGCCGCCGGAGTGGGCCTGGTCGCAGATCGGCGCTTCGATCGAAGCGTATGGACACTGGCTGCTGGGACTCGGCGCACCGCTGGCGCTCGGCGTGTTCCTGCTCGCCACGGTCCTCGCGGCAAGCGGCTATGTCGCCGTGCGCGTGCTCTGGAGCGTGTATCTGCGGATCGCCTGGGCCGCGCGCTGCAGGCGCAGACACGCGCACTGACCGATGCGACCTTCCGTCGCGATCGCCTGGTCGCCGCTGTTCGCCGCCGGTGCGCTGGCGTACGTGCTGAGCTTCGCCGCCATGGAAGCCGGCGTGCTGCTCGGCGCCGCGGCGTTCGCGGGACTGGCGCTGGCACGAAGGCCGATGTCGCTGCCCTTCGCCGCATGGACGCTCGCGGCAGCCGCGGCGTTGGGTTTCAGCGCGGGTGTGTTTGCCGGGTTGGTCGGACTCTCGGTGCGCGCGATGATGGCCGCGGGCGCGCAGCACTGGGTCGGAACGACGCTCGCGGTGGCCGCAGTCGCGCTCGCCACGCTGGGCGTGCTCGTCGCCGCCGTCGCGATGTTCGCGCGGCGCACCGACCACCCTCGCTGAAACTCAGGCCGGCGCGAGCCGGCCGTTGCGCAGCCGCAGCATGCGGTCGCAGCGGGCCGCGAGTTCCGGGTCGTGCGTGACGATCACGATCGCGGCGCGCCGCTCGCGCGCCAGCGCGACGAAGACGTCGAAGACCCCGCGCGCCGTCTCGCGATCGAGGTTGCCGGTCGGCTCGTCGGCCAGCACGCATGCGGGCCGCGTGACGATCGCGCGGGCGATCGCGGTTCGCTGGCGTTCGCCGCCCGACAGCTCGGCCGGATGGTGCAGCACGCGCTCGCCCAGCCCGACCGCGGCGAGCGCCTCGCGCGCGCGCTCGCGCGCCTGCGCCAGCGGCATGCGGCGGATCGCCAGCGGCATCGCCACGTTGTCGAGTGCGCTGAACTCCGGCAGCAGATGGTGGAACTGGTAGACGAAGCCGAGCCGCTCGTTGCGCACCCGACCGCGCTCGTCCTCGCCGAGCGATGCGATGTCGCGCCCGTCGATCGCCACCGTCCCGGCATCGAGCGAATCGAGTCCGCCGAGACAGTGCAGCAGCGTGCTCTTGCCCGAACCGGACGCGCCGACGATCGCGATGATCTCGCCGGCGCCGACGTCGAGGTCGGCGCCCTTGAGCACCTCGACCGCGAGCGGACCTTCGCGGTACGCCTTGAACACGCCGCGTGCGGTGATGACTTCATTCATACCGCAGCGCCTCGGCGGGCCGCGTTCGCGATGCGCGCCAACTCGGGTACAGCGTGGCCGCCAGCGCCAGCGCGAGCGAGATCAGCGTGATCGGAACGATGTCGCCCGCGCGCGGATCCGACGGCAGCGCACTGATGAAGTAGATCTCGCGGGGCAGGAACTGCACGCCGAACAGACGCTCGATCGCCGGAACGATCACGTCGAGATTGTTCGCGAGCGCGAGCCCGCCCGCGACACCGACGGCGGTACCGATCACGCCGATCAGCGCCCCCTGCACGATGAACACCGCCATGACGCTGCGCGGGCTGGCGCCGAGCGTGCGCAGGATCGCGATGTCGGACTGCTTCTCGGTGACCGTCATCACCAGCGTCGAAACGAGGTTGAACGCGGCGACCGCGACGATCAGCGTCAGGATGATGAACATCATCCGCTTCTCGGTCTGCACCGCCGCGAAGTACACGCGGTTCTGGCGCGACCAGTCGGCGACGCGCAGTCCCGGCTCGAGCGTTGCCGCAAGCTGCGCCGCCACCTGCGGCGCGCGCTCCATGTCGTGCAAGCGCAGCCGCACTCCCGTCGGCCCATCGACGCGGAACAGCCGCTGTGCGTCGCCCAGATGGATCAGCGCGAGCGCGCTGTCGAACTCGAAGTGGCCCGACTCGAAGGTCGCGACGACGCGAAACTGTTTCAGCCGCGGAACGATCCCCGCCGGCGTGACGTTGCCCTGCGGCGCGATCAGCGTCACCTTGTCGCCCGGCATCGCAGCGAGCGCGCGCGCCAGCTCGACCCCGAGCACGATGCCGAACTCGCCGTCGGCCAGATCCGCGATCCGGCCGCCGGCGAGGTGCTGCGCGATCTCGGTGACCCGCGGTTCCGCGTCCGGATCGATGCCGCGGATCAGCGCGCCCCTGACCGCGTCGCCGCGCGCGATCATCGCCTGCGCATTGACGTAGGGCGCCGCGGCCGCAACCTGCGGGTTCTTCTGCGCCAGCGCCGCGATCCGGCGCCAGTCGTCGATCGAGCCGTTGTAGGCCGTGATCTCGACGTGCGACAGCGCCGCCATCATTCGCGCGCGCACTTCCTTCGTGAACCCGTTCATCACGCTCAGCACGACGATCAGCGCCGCCACGCCGAGCGCGATCCCCGCCATCGAAATCGCCGAGATGAACGAGATGAACGCGTTGCGCCGCCGGGCGCGGCGCCCGGCGCGCGTATAGCGCAGGCCGATGCGTACTTCGTACGGGACGTTCAAGGGGGTTTCCGGAGGGCGCGCGCATTGTATCGAAGCGGTCGCGCGCGCCGCGCGCCGACCGCTCCGTAGAATCGCCCGCATGCGCTGGTTCGTCATCGTCCCGGGTGCCCTGGTTCCCGCAGCGCCGGCTCCCGACGTGCTCGCTGCCGCGACCGCGCCGCGCCTGGCTCGTCGGCTCGCGTGCGCCGCACGCCGCGAAGAGACGCACGGCGACGAGGCGGCGCAGCTGCCTCACCTCCAGTGGCTGTGGCGCGCGTTCGACGGACCGGCCAACACGCCGGTGACGGCCCCGTACGCATGGCGCGCATTGAACGGCGACGGCGCGACGAACGCCGCCGTCGAGTCGCAGCTCTGGTTCTGCGAACCGGTGCACTTCGCGTTTGCCCGCGATCATCTGCGGGTCGATTCGCTCGCCGACGCGCCGCTCGAACCGGATGAAGCGCGGGCACTCGCCGTCGCGGCCGACGAGGCGGCGCGCGAGTCCGGCGCATCGCTGCGGCTGCTCGACCACGCGCACTGGTTCCTGCAGGTCGACCCGCCGTGGCAGATCGACACCGTTGCGCTCGCTGCGGCGCTGGGGCGTTCCGCGTACGACGTGCTGCCGACAGGCCCGGACGCTGCGCGCTGGCGCAAGCTGCTGAACGAGATCCAGATGTCCTGGCACGTCCATCCGGTCAACGTCGCGCGCGAAGCGCGCGGCGCACCGACGGTCAACGCGCTGTGGCTGCACGGCGGCGGGGTATGGCGTCGTCTGCCGCGCGCGCCGTTCGCGACGCTGCTCGCCGACGATCCGGTACTGCGCGGCTGGGCGCTCGCGGCCGGGATCGCGCCTTCGGCGCTTCTGCCCGCCGACGCGACACCCGCCGCGAGCGGTGATGCGCTTTCGCTGTGGGACGGACTGCAGCCGGGCGCGGCCGCCGGCGACTGGCGCGCGTGGCTCGGCCGCCTGCCCATGCTCGAAGCGCAGATCGAATCGGTCTGCGAACGCGCGTTCGCCGCCCGCTTCGCGTCGGTGGAGCTCGTGCTCGCGGGAAGCCGAAGCACGCGACGGCTCGGCCTCGGCGCGCACGACGGCTGGCGCTTCTGGCGGCGCGCGCGGCTCGCGGACCTGCTTCGCGAGGATGAGACGCAATGACGGCCAGGCTCGTTCAGCGCGACTTCGACCTTGCGGCCGCACGCCGGCTCGAGGCTGCAGGGCTGCCCGCGCCGCTCGCGCGCGCGCTGGCCGCGCGCGGAATCGGCTCGCTGCGCGAACTGGAGCTGGCCACGCGCGAGCTGATCGCCCCCGGCGCACTGTCGAACGTCGACGATGCGGCGCGCCTGCTCGCCGACGCGATCGAACGGCGCAGGCGGCTGCTGATCGTCGCCGACTACGACTGCGACGGCGCGACCGCCTGTGCGGTCGGGCTGCGCGGTCTGCGGGCGATGGGCGCGCAGGTCGACTATCTCGTGCCGAACCGCTTCGAGTACGGCTACGGGCTGACGCCCGAGATCGTCGAACTGGCCGCAGCGCGCGCGCCGCGCCCCGATCTGCTGATCACCGTCGACAACGGCATCGCGAGCGTGGCCGGCGTCGATCGCGCCAACGCGCTCGGCATCGACGTGCTGATCACCGACCATCATCTGCCGGGCGAGCGGCTGCCCGCGGCGCGCGCGATCGTCAATCCGAACCAGCCGGGCTGCGGCTTTCCGAGCAAGCATCTGGCCGGCGTCGGCGTGATGTTCTACGTGCTGCTCGCACTGCGCGCCGAGCTGCGCGCCCGCGGAACCTTTACCGAAGCCGGCCAACCTCGGCTCGACACGCTGCTCGACCTGGTCGCGCTCGGCACCGTGGCCGACGTCGTGCGGCTCGACCGCAACAACCGCATCCTGGTCGCGGCGGGGCTCGATCGCATCCGCGCCGGCCGGATGCAGCCCGGAACCGCTGCGCTGTTCCAGGTCGCGGGACGCAGCGCGCGGCTGGCGCAGGTCGCCGACCTCGGCTTCGCGATCGGCCCGCGCATCAACGCGGCCGGGCGGCTCACGGACATGACGGTCGGCATCGAGTGCCTGACGACGGACGATCCGCAGCGCGCGATCGAGCTCGCGCGCCAGCTCGACGCACTGAACCGCGAGCGGCGCACGATCGAGGCCGACATGCAGTTCGACGCGCTCGCCGAGCTCGAGAGCGCGGCGCCCGATGCGCAACGCACGATCACGCTGTTCAACGAGCGCTGGCACCAGGGGGTCGTCGGACTGGTCGCGTCGCGCGTCAAGGAGCGCTACCACCGACCGACGATCGCGTTTGCGCGCGCCGACGAAGCGACGCTGCGAGGCTCGGGCCGCTCGATCGAGGGCGTGCACCTGCGCGACACGCTCGACCTCGTCACGAAGGCGGCGCCGCAACTCGTCGAGCGCTTCGGCGGGCACGCGATGGCCGCAGGGCTCACGGTCCGGGCCGAGCATTACGAAGGCTTCGCGCGAGCGTTCGAAGCGGCCACGCGCGCGAGCGCGGATCCGGCGCACTTCGCGCGGACGATCGCAACCGACGGCCCGCTCGCCCCGGCCGAGATCGGGCTCGCGCTCGTCGAGGCAACCGAGCGGCAGATCTGGGGCCAGGGCTTTCCAGCGCCGCTGTACGCGAACGAGTTTGCCGTCGTCGAGCAGCGGCTCGTCAAGGACCAGCACCTGCGGCTCACGCTGGAGCTTGGGGGCAAGCGTTTCGCTGCGATCTGGTTCCGGCGGACCGAATCGCTGCCCTCGCGCGCGCTGCTCGCCTATCGCCCGGTCGTCGACGAGTACCAGGGTGAGCGGCGCGTTCAACTCGTGATCGAACAGATGGGCTGACGGCGCCGCCGCCCCGCTACCGGCGACCTACCTATAATGCGCCGCTCGCTCGAAGAAAGTGGACCCGATGGAAGCCGAACGACTGAACCAGATCGCCGCCACGCTCGCCGACCTCGAGGCGCGGCTTGCGGATCTGCGGAGGTATCTTTGACGTCGACGCCAAGGCGCATCGCCTCGCCGAAGTAAGCCGCGAGCTCGAGAACCCGGACGTCTGGAGCGATCCGAAGCGGGCACAGGAACTGGGCCGCGAGAAGAAGCTGCTCGAGGACGTCGTCGGCCGCATGCAGCGGCTCGCCAACAACCTGCGCGATTCGGCCGAACTGTTCGAGATGGGCAAGGCCGACGCCGACGACGCCACGCTCGTCGCGGTCGAAGCCGACGTCCGCGCGCTCGCCAAGGAGGTCGCCGATCTCGAGTTCCAGCGGATGTTCAACAATCCGCTCGACCCGAACAACTGCTTCATCGAGATCCAGGCCGGCGCCGGCGGCACCGAAGCGCAGGACTGGGCGGCGATGCTCGAGCGCATGTATCTGCGCTACTGCGAGCGGCGCGGCTTCAAGACCGAACTGCTCGACGAAACCGAAGGCGAGGTCGCCGGCATCAAGGGCGCGACGATCAAGGTCAGCGGGCCTTACGCGTACGGCATGCTGCGCACCGAAACCGGCGTCCACCGGCTCGTGCGCAAATCGCCTTTCGACTCGAACGCGCGCCGGCACACGTCGTTCGCGAGCGTGTTCGTGTACCCCGAGGTCGACGAGTCGATCGAAGTCGAGATCAATCCCGCCGACCTGCGCATCGATGTATACCGCGCGTCGGGCGCCGGCGGCCAGCACGTCAACAAGACCGAGTCCGCGGTGCGC
>JBKBSH010000111.1:0-6848 GCA_046291795.1 Burkholderiaceae bacterium
GTTCTCGACATCGCGCTGGGCTTCCTCGCCGCGATCATCGTGGCCTGGTTCTCGCGGCAGCGCGAGTTTCGTGCCGACGCCGGCGCGGCGCAACTGATGGGCAGCCCGCGGCCGATGATCAACGCGCTCGCCCGGCTCGGCGGCCTGGAGCCGGGCGAACTGCCCCAGCAGATCAGGACGATGGGTATCAACGCGCGTCCGAGCGGGCTGCTCGCGCTGTTCGCGAGCCATCCGCCGATCGAGGATCGGATCCGCGCGCTGCAGGCGGCCGGCTGATCTCCGGGCAAACGCACACGCGAAGGCCGGGCCAGCGCCCGGCTTTTTTTCGCCGCGCGAACGCTCGGTCACGCCGAAGGGCGCGTCGCGACGTGCTCGCGCTCGCGGCGCCGCGCGACGACCGCGGCGAGCCAGGTCATCGCGAATCCCGCGAGCACGAGCCCGGCGGCAGCCGCGGCCCAGAAGCTGAAGGCCCCTCCATAGGGCCAGCCCGCCGGCGGGTGGTACGCGAGCCAGTACCCGCCGACGAGCCCGACGCCCCACAGCGCCACGCCGTGGATCAGCATCGGTGCAGCCGCGACCTTGTAGCCGCGCAGAACGAAGCCGGCCACACCCTGCATCGCGTCGAAGAAGTGGAACACCACCCCCGCGGCCAGCACGCTCAACGCCACCGCAGCCACCTGCGCATCGCGCGTGAACGCCGCGACGATCGGTTCGCGCAGCAGGTAAACCGCACCGCACACGGCAGCCGCCGTCGCCATCGCCACGCGCCACCCGCGCCGCGCGGCGCGTCGTGCCGCCGCCGGCATCCCCGCGCCGAGCGCCTGCGCCACCTGCACGCCGGCGGCGATGCCCCAGGCGAGCGGCATCATGAACAGCACCGCGACGAGATTGGCGACGATCTGGTGCCCGGCGACGGTCACCGCGCCCAGCCGCGCCAGCAGCAGCGCGATGAAGGTGAACGAAGTCACCTCGATCAGGATGGTGCCGCCGCTCGGCACGCCGAGCTTCAGCAGTTCGCGCTGACGCGCCCAGATCGGGCCGCGCGGGCGCCGCTGCAGCGGACGGAAGCGCGCGTAGAACGGATCGATCCGGTAGACGATCAGATTGGCGACGAGGATCCCCCACAACAGCACGGCGGTCGCCACGCCGCAGCCCGCGCCGCCGCGCGCGGGCACGGGGCCGGCCCCGTACATGAACGCGAAGTTCAGCGGCACCTTCGCGCCGAGCGCAGCGACGTTGATCGCCATCGTCACCTTCGGCCGCGAAACGGCCGCGTTCAGCGCGATGTAAGCCCGAGCGGCGAGCGACGCTGGCAACCCCGCGGCGACCGCCCACAGGTACAGCGCCGCGATGCGCGCGACCGCCGGGTCGGCACCGGTCATCTCCAGCCACGGCGCGTTGAACACCAGCAGCGGCACACCGATCGTCGAAAGGAACAGCGCCAGCCAGAGCGCCTGGCCGAGGTCCGCGCCGATGTCCTCGTAGCGACCCGCGCCGTAGTGATGCCCTGCGATCGGCGTCAGCGCCTGCAGCACCCCCATGAAGCCCACGAAAACGCTCGCGTAGATGCTGCCGCCGAGCGCGACCGCCGCGAGATCGTTCGCCGACAACCGCCCCGCCATCACGGTGTCGATCACCGACAGCCCCATGACCGCGATCTGCGCGACGAAGATCGGCCACGCGAGCTGCAGCAGCTCGCGGCCGCTGGTGCGCATGGGCGACGAAGTGCCGAGCGTGCCGGACGACATCGTGCGGGTCGAGCCGCCCGCGCGGTCGGCGCGCCTCAGCCCTGCCTGCGGCGGTACAGCCGCAGGACCTCGTCCGGACGAGCCGGCCAGCGGCCCTCCCATACGGGCTGCCAGTCGCCGCTCGGCGGGTCGTTGTCGAGTTCGGAACGCAGCCAGTCGCGTTGCAGCGCCAGCGGGCACTCCACGCCGGCCGACTCGGGCGCGAAGCGGATGCCGCCGTGGAAAGCGAAAGCGGCCCGATGCGCGGGCGTGAGCCGATACGCTTCGACGCAATGGCGCGGATCTGCGACCTGCGCGATGCGCAGCGCCACCTCGCGCGCGATCGGCGCGAACGAGCGGCTGTAGTCGACCGCCGGCTGGAACAGCGCGACCAGCACGACCCACAGCATCGTCACGCCGCCGCCGGCCAGCGCCGGCCCCCGCCACAGCATGGGCGGTCGGCGCGACACGCGCCAGCCGACGAACACGACCCACGCGATGGTCGCGGCCGCGGCGATCGCGACGGCCAGCCAGGACACCGGCGCGACGAAGCCCGGGACCAGCCGCTCGATCGAAGCGGCCATCTTCGGCGGCGTTGCTGTCACCATCGCCACGTAGTAGGCCCAGAGCGCGAACGCGAAGAACGAGAAGATGACGATCGAAAACCAGTCGATCACGTTCTCCGCCGCGCGCCGCAGTGTGGTCGCGCCGAAAGCGGCGAGCACGACGAGCGGTGCGGCGATCAACGACAGATAGGTCCGGCTCGTCTGTTCGCCGAGCAGCAGCGTGAGCAGCATCGCCGCGGCGGCGAGCGCCGGGACGACGACATGCGCACTGCGCAGGCTGTGCCGCCACGCGTAGATCGTCCACGCCGCGAGCGGCCACAGCGGCCACATCGACCAGGCGAGGTTGCGCACCGCCCACGACAACTCGCCCGCGCTGGGCAGTCCGACCGAGCGCCAAGCCCATGCGCGCCAGTCGGCGAAGTACGCACCGCGCAGGTCGGCCGGCAGCGCCAGCGCCGCGAGCGGCCACACGCTGAAGACGACGGCCGCACTCGCCGCGAGCCACGCGAGTGCAGCCCTGCGAGCGGGGTCGCGCTGAACGACCCACAGCGCCGCGCCGAGCGCGACGAGCAGCAGCACGGCCGGCAGCGGGCCGCGCGCGAGCGCCAACGCGCCGATCGCCGCGCCGGACAGGATCGCACCCGCGCGGGGCCGGTCGAGCGCCCGCGCGAGCCCATACAGCGCGGTGGCGGTCAACGCGACCGCGGCCGGCTCGACCGTGGTTTCGTGCATCCTGAGCACGACGCCGAGCGTGCCGATGAACAGCAGCACCGCGACGTCGCCCAACATGCGCGCGTAATCGCGCGCGGTCGCTTCGCCGCCGAAGACGAACGCGACCGGCTGCGCTTCGTCCCGTCGCGCCAGCCGATACGTCGCGTACCACAGTGCGGCGGTGGCCAGCGCGAACCAGGCCACGCAGGCGAGCCGCGCGGCGAGCGCATCGCCGAGCACGCCGCCGAAGGCGCGGATCGCGACCGCGCCGAGCCAGAAGGCGAGCGGTCCTTCTTCGGCGAGCGGCAAGCCGGCCGTGTTCGGCAACAGCCAATCGGCCGCAGTGCCGTGCGCCATCGTCCACATCACGCCGAAACCCGCGAGATCGTCCGAGTACCACGGATCGCGGCCGATCAGCCCGGCTGCGATGTACGCGGCGAGCAGCGCGAACAGCGCCCAGCGCGGAAAGGCCGCTGCGGCGGCCGCCGAGACACGCGCGGGCGAGGGTCGGGCGTCGAAGCTCATCGAGCGTGGATCGATCGGGGTGCAGCGTACGCCGAAAACGAAAAAAGGCAGCCGGAGCTGCCTTCTTCGGGCCGCTGCGCGACTACTTGCGGCGCGACTTCGCGGCCGTGGCCTGTGCGGCGGCGGCGTTGACCTGCTCGGTCTTTGCCGCGAATTTCTGCCGGAACTTCTCGACGCGGCCGGTTTCGACGATGCGCGTCTGCGCGCCGGTATAAAACGGGTGCGATTCGGACGACGTGTCGAGCTTGAACAGCGGATACGTCTTGCCGTTGAACTCGATCGTCTCTTTGGTCTGCACCGTCGAGCGCGTGACGAATTTGAAGTCGTTTTGCATGTCCTGGAAGACGACTTCCCGGTACTCGGGGTGGATGCCTGGCTTCATCGGGTCCTCGTTTCTTCGGCCGCCAGCCCGTCCGACGACGTCGCCGGGCCACGTACCGGGGCGGAAAGGCGGCGGATTATCCGGGATTTGGCGCGACCGGGCAAACAGCGCCCGCGCCGCGCGCCCGGCGTGCGGCGCGCCGGTTCAGCCGCCCCGCCGCATCATCTCGAAGAACTCGGCGTTGCTCTTCGTCTGCCGCATCTTGTCGAGCAGGAATTCCATCGCCTCGATCTCGTCCATGCCGTACAGCAGCTTCCGCAGGATCCAGACCTTCTGCAGGATCTCCGGCTTGAGCAGCAGTTCTTCCTTGCGCGTGCCCGAGCGGTTGACGTTGATCGCGGGATAGACGCGCTTTTCGGCGAGCCGGCGCTCGAGGTGGATCTCCATGTTGCCGGTGCCCTTGAATTCCTCGTAGATCACGTCGTCCATGCGCGAGCCGGTATCGATCAGCGCCGTGGCGATGATCGTCAGCGATCCGCCTTCCTCGATGTTGCGCGCGGCGCCGAAGAAGCGCTTCGGCCGCTGCAATGCATTGGCATCGACGCCGCCCGTCAGCACCTTGCCGGAGGCCGGCACGACCGTGTTGTACGCACGTGCCAGCCGGGTGATCGAGTCGAGCAGGATCACCACGTCCTTTTTGCTCTCGGCCAGCCGCTTGGCCTTCTCGATGACCATCTCGGCGACCTGAACGTGGCGGACGGCGGGCTCGTCGAAGGTCGAAGCGACCACCTCGCCGCGCACCGTTCGCTGCATCTCGGTCACTTCCTCGGGACGCTCGTCGATCAGCAGCACGATCAGAACGATGTCCGGATAGTTGGCCGCGATCGCGTGCGCGATGTGCTGCATCAGCACGGTCTTGCCGCTCTTCGGGCTGGCGACCAGCAGTCCGCGCTGACCCTTGCCGATCGGCGCGATGATGTCGATCAGCCGCCCGGTGATGTTCTCCTCGGCCTTGATGTCGCGTTCGAGCTTCAGCGGTTCGTTCGGGAACAGCGGCGTCAGGTTCTCGAACAGGATCCGGTGCTTGAGCTGTTCGGGCGGGACGCCGTTGACGCGGTCGACCTTGACCAGCGCGAAATAGCGTTCGCCGTCCTTCGGTGTGCGCACCTCGCCTTCGATCGAGTCGCCCGTGTGCAGGTTGAAGCGGCGGATCTGCGACGGCGAGATGTAGATGTCGTCGGTCGACGCCAGGTACGACGTCTCGGGCGAGCGCAGGAAGCCGAAACCGTCGGGGAGCACCTCGAGCGTTCCGTCGCCGAAGATCTGTTCGCCGGCCTTCGCGCGCTTTTTCAGGATGGCGAACATCAGCTCCTGCTTGCGCAGGCGGTTGGCATTCTCGATCTCGAGCCCCTGCGCCATTTCGAGCAGTTGCGAGACGTGAAGTGCTTTGAGTTCGGACAGTTGCATGGTGTCGGCGGGAGGTTGCTGGGGCGCCTTTGAGACCTGCGACAGCGCCCGCGGGGAGGAAGCGGTGGTCGGGCCGCAGGCCCGACCGGGTCGGAACGCTAGAGGTTGCTGTCGATGAACGCGGTCAGTTGCGACTTCGAAAGTGCGCCCACTTTGGTGCCGACGACGGCGCCGTTTTTGAACAGCATCAGCGTCGGAATGCCGCGGATGCCGTACTTGGCGGGCGTGGCCTGATTCTCGTCGACGTTGAGCTTTGCCACCGTCAGCCGCCCCTGATAGTCCCGCGAGACTTCGTCCAGGATGGGGGCGATCATGCGGCACGGGCCGCACCACTCGGCCCAGTAGTCGACCAGCACAGGCCGGTCGGATTTGAGCACGTCGGTCTCGAAGCTGGCGTCGCTCGTGTACTTGATCTCGCTCATAGGGATCCTTCGATCTGAGGCCGGACCCGGCGATGCTGCCGGACCGGGCCGGAGGTGGTGCGAAACAATGGAATGCAAGGGGAGAGAGCGGGCCGCCAGGATGCGCTCGATCGGACCACGCGGCCGGCCTATGGGGCGCAATGGTAGCACTTTGCGTCGGGAACGGAAGCGCCGCGGCGTTGCTCGATCGCCTTTCTAGAATGCGCGTGTGGAACCGGAAACCGTTCGGCTGGCCGGCGATCGCGGCTTCTGGCCGGCGTGCGCCGCGGCAGCGCTCGCGTTCGCGCAGCGCCACGGCCTGCGCGACGAAACGCTGCACCGGCTCACGGTCGTCGTTCCGCAAGGCGCGCACGCGCAACTCATGCGCGAGGCGCTCGCCGGCAGCCGCGCGGGGGATCGGCCGCGCGCCTGGTTGCCGCCGCGGCTCACCACGCTGGGCGCTTACGCGGATGCGGCGCCGGCCGACGCTTTGGCGGTCGCGCGCCGCGCCGAGCTATTCGCCGCGCTGCGCGCCAACGCGTGGGTGCGCGCGCATTTCGGCGAAGAGCCCGCCGCGCTGTGGGCGCTCGCGCGGCAGATCGCCGCGCTCGCCGATGAACTGACGTTCGCCGCGGTCGACGAGCCGCGCGCGTTCGCGCAGCGGTTCGAGTCTGTCCTGGCGCGCCACTTCAAGCGGCGTGCGGCGCGTGTGATCGAGCCGCAGGCGCAACTCGTCCTGCAGCTGTGGCGCGCGCTCGGCGCGGACCGCGGCGCGACGGACGATCCTGCCACGGCGCTGCTGCGCGCATTGCGAAGGCGGGCCGAGCAGGGGCAACGTGAAGCCGCGCCGCTCGTGCTCGTCGCCGACGAGCCGCCTGCCGGCTGGCTGCGCGGGTTCTTGGAACTGTATTCGCGCGGCGCGCCGGCGCTGCTGATCGAGGCCGATCATGTCCGCGCGATCGCGGCGCGGCCGCTGCTCGCCGCGGCATGGCCCGAACTCGTCGAAGCCGCTATCGAGCGGGGCCGCCGCGAGCGCTCGCTGGCAATTTGGTCGATGCTGCAAGCTGTGTTCGGTCGCCGGGCGGCAAGCGATCAAAAAGAAAAGGTGGTGCAGCCCTCCGAACGGACC
>JBKBSH010000112.1:0-6766 GCA_046291795.1 Burkholderiaceae bacterium
TGCGCGGCACGGCCGCGCAGATCGCGACGAAGTCGCGCGCGACCAGCGACGCGCCGCCGATCAGTCCGCCGTCGATGTCGGGCTGCGCAAAAAGCTCGGCCGCGTTGGCAGGTTTGACGCTGCCGCCGTACAGCACGCGCACTGCGCGCGCCGCGCCCGCATCGGCCGCGGCGAGCTGCGCACGGATCGCGGCGTGCACTTCCTGCGCCTGCGCCGGCGTCGCGGTCCGCCCGGTGCCGATCGCCCAGACGGGCTCGTACGCGATCGCACCGCGCTCGAGCGCCTCAGCGCCGACCGCCGCAAGCACGGCATCGAGCTGCGCATGCACGACCTCGTGCGTGCGCCCCGCTTCGCGCTCGGCGAGCGTCTCGCCGATGCACACGATCGGTCGCAGCCCGGCGTCGAGTGCACGAGCGACCTTGGCTGCGACGCGTTCGTTCGTTTCGCCGTGCAGCGCGCGCCGCTCGGAATGGCCGACGATCACCCAGCGGCAGCCCACGTCGACCAGCATCTCGCCGGCGACATCGCCGGTGTACGCACCGGCCCGCTGCTCGCTGAGATCCTGCGCACCGACCTCGGCCTGCGCACCTTTGAGGCCGACCCAGAGCTGTGCCAGATACGGATACGGGGCGCAAACGACGACATCGGTGCCGAGGCCGCTCGCGGCCGCGCGGAAATCGGCCAGCCACTGTTCGTTGGCGGCGATCGAGCCGTTCATCTTCCAGTTGGCGGCAACCAGCGGGCGGCGCATGGGCATGACGTCGGTGGGGAAGGGAGCGGATTCTACGGACTGCGTCGCGGATCGTCAGAGGCGCGGACGGGCCATCGCATCCGCCGTGACGGCCAGCACGATCTTGCCGATGTGCCCGCCCGACTCCATCAGTTCGTGCGCGGCGGCGGCTTCTGCAAGCTCGAACGTCGCAAACAGCATCGGCTTGATCCGCCCGGCTTCGATCAGCGGCCACGCGACCGCGCGCAGGCGCCGCGCGATCTGCGCCTTGAACTCGACCGGACGCGGGCGCAGGGTCGATCCGGTGATCGTCAATCGCCGTCGCAGCACGGCCGACAAGTCGACTTCGGCCTTTGCGCCGCCGAGCAGCGCAATCAGCGCGAGCCGTCCGTCCTCCGCGAGACAGGCGATTTCGCGCGCGATGTAGCTGCCGCCGACCATGTCGAGGATCACGTCGACGCCGCGGCCGGCCGTGGCCTCCTTGACCACCGCGCCGAAGTCCTCGTCGCGATAATTGATCGCGCGCGCCGCGCCGAGCGCATCGATCGCGCGGCACTTCTGCTCCGATCCGGCGGTCGCGAAAACCGTGTGACCGAGCGCGACGGCAAGCTGGATCGCCGCGACCCCGATACCGCTGGTGCCGCCCTGAACGAGCAGCGTTTCACCCGGTTCGAGCCGGGCGCGATCGAAGACGTTGCTCCAGACCGTGAAGAAGGTCTCGGGCAGCCCGGCGGCTTCGGCAAAGCTCAGCCCCCGCGGCACCGGCAGCAACTGCCCGACCGGTACCGTGCAGTACTCGGCGTAGCCGCCGCCGGTCACCAGCCCGCAGACCGCATCGCCGATTTCGAACCCGCTGCCCGCGAGGTCGCCGCTCTCGATCACGCCGGCGACCTCGAGCCCGGGAAGATCCGACGCCCCGGGCGGCGGGGGATAGCCGCCCTTGCGCTGGAGCACGTCGGGCCGATTGACCCCCGCTGCATGCACGCGCACGAGCGCCTCGCCCGCGCGCGGCTGCGGCCGAGGCCGCTCGACCGGCCGCAGGACCTCGGGCCCGCCGGGGGTGCTGATTTCGACGGCACGCATGGCGCGGATCGCCTCGGCAGTCGTCGCGCTGCGCGGCGATCTACGGTTGCGCGGGCTGCGGCTCCTGCGCTGGTTGCGGCTGCGGGGTCTGCTGCCCGGCCAGTTCGGCGGCCGCAGCCTTCATCGACAGTCGCAACCGGCCCTTCTCGTCGGCCTCGATCACCTTGACCTTGATCATTTGGCCTTCCTTCAGGTAGTCGCTGACCTGGTTCACGCGCTCGGCGGCGATCTGCGAGATGTGCAGCAGGCCGTCGCGGCCCGGAAGGATCTGTACGATCGCACCGAAGTCGAGAAGTCGCAGCACCGTGCCGTCATAGATCTTGCCGACCTCGACCTCTGCGGTCAGCTCGCGGATGCGACGCTCGGCCTCGCGCCCTTTCTCCAGATCGACGCTCGCGATGATCACGGTGCCGTCGTCCTCGATGTCGATCTGCGTTCCGGTCTCCTCGGTCAGCGCGCGGATCACCGCGCCGCCCTTGCCGATCACGTCGCGGATCTTCTCGGGGTTGATCTTCATCTTGATCAGCCGCGGCGCGAACGCCGACAGCTCGCCGCGCGGCGCGTCCATCGCCTCCTGCATCTTCTGCAGGATGTGCATGCGGCCTTCTTTCGCCTGCGCCAGCGCGACCTGCATGATTTCCTTGGTGATGCCCTCGATCTTGATGTCCATCTGCAGGGCGGTCACGCCGTTGGCCGTGCCCGCCACCTTGAAGTCCATGTCGCCGAGGTGGTCCTCGTCGCCGAGGATGTCGGTCAGCACCGCGAACTTGTTGCCTTCCTTGATCAGGCCCATCGCGACGCCGGCCACGTGCGCCTTCATCGGCACGCCCGCATCCATGAGCGCCAGACAGCCGCCGCACACCGAGGCCATCGACGACGAGCCGTTGCTCTCGGTGATCTCGGAGACGACGCGCATCGAGTACTGGAATTCGTCGGCGGTCGGCAGGCAGGCGAGCAACGCGCGCTTGGCGAGCCGGCCGTGGCCGATTTCGCGGCGCTTGGGCGCGCCGACGCGGCCGGTCTCGCCGGTGGCGAACGGCGGCATGTTGTAGTGGAACATGAAGCGCTCGCGATACTCGCCCATCAGCGCGTCGATGATCTGCTCGTCCTGCTTGGTGCCCAGCGTGGCGGTGACCAGCGCCTGCGTCTCGCCGCGCGTGAACAGCGCCGAGCCGTGCGTGCGCGGCAGCACGCCGATGCGGATCGCGATCGGCCGCACCGTGCGCGTGTCGCGGCCGTCGATGCGCGGCTCGCCTTCGAGGATCTGGCTGCGGACGATCTTCGCTTCGAGGTCGAACAGGATGCTGCCCACCTCGTTCGCGTCCGGCGTCGGTTGGCCCGTCGCTGCGGCTTCTTCGGCGAGCTTGCCGTCGACCAGCGCGTAGATCTCGCGCAGCTTCTGCGTGCGCGCCTGCTTGCTGCGAATCTGATAGGCCGCGCGCAGTTCGGCGCCGGCGATGTCGATGACCTTCGCGATCAGCGCCTCGTTCTTCGCAGGCGGCTTCCAGTCCCACGCAGGCTTGCCACCGTCGCGCACGAGCTCGTGGATCGCGTCGATCGCCGCCTGCATCTGCTCGTGGCCGAACACGACGGCGCCGAGCATCACGTCCTCGGGAAGCTGATCGGCCTCGGATTCGACCATCAGCACCGCGCGTTCGGTACCGGCGACGACGAGGTCGAGCTTCGACCTCTTGAGCTGGGTGGCCGTCGGGTTCAGTACGTACTGGCCGTCGACGTAACCGACGCGCGCCGCGCCGATCGGGCCCTTGAACGGAATACCGGACACCGAAATCGCGGCCGATGCGGCGATCATCGCGGGAATGTCGGGGTCGATCTCCGGATCGACCGACAGCACGTGAATGACGACCTGCACCTCGTTGTAGAAACCGTCCGGAAACAGCGGCCTGATCGGCCGGTCGATCAGACGGCTCGTCAGCGTCTCCTTCTCGGACGGACGGCCCTCGCGCTTGAAGAACCCGCCCGGAATGCGGCCCGCCGCATAGGTCTTCTCGATGTAGTCGACGGTCAGCGGAAAGAAGTCCTGACCGGCCTTCGCTTCGGTGCGCGCGACGACGGTCGCCAGCACCACGGTGTCGCCCATCGACACGACCACCGCGCCGGTGGCCTGCCGCGCGATCTCGCCCGTTTCCAGCTTGACGGTGTGCGCGCCGTACTGGAATGTCTTGGTCACTTTTTCGAACACTTGCGTTTCCTTTCGAGTTGAAAACGCAGCCGCCGGGACATCAGCGTCCGGTCGGGCGACCGGACGCTCGGGCACGCCGCGGTATCGACGACTGGGTCCGGCATCGGCCGGGCCTCACGTCCATAGCGCGGCGCGCAGTGAAGCCGCCATGCAAGAAAGCCCGCGGAGCGTCGTCTCTCGCAGGCTTTCTCGCGCGATCGGTCGACACGACTACTTGCGTAGGCCGAGGCTGTCGATCAGCCCCTTGTACGCCTCGGGGTTCTTGCCCTTCAGGTAGTCGAGCAGCTTGCGGCGTCGGCTGACCATCTTGAGCAGCCCGCGCCGGGAATGATGATCCTTGACGTGGGTCTTGAAGTGCTCGGTCAGTTCGTTGATGCGAGCCGTCAGAAGCGCGACCTGCACCTCGGGCGAACCCGTATCCGACTTGCTGCGCTGGAACTTGGCGACGATGTCGCCCTTTTTGATGTCTGCGACTGCCATGATTTCCCTTGCGGTGTTTCGGTGGACACGCGGACACGGAAGGAAGGCCGTGCCGTGAAGGCGCGCAGTATACCCGAGCCGGCCGGCCCGGCCGGGCTCAACGCACCGGGCGGGTCATCGCGCAGCCGTGCGGCGTGACCGTGCGAGCGGAATCGACGAGACGCTCGGTGCGGAAACCGAAGCCGCTGCCCTCGACGTCGCGGGCCACGCCCGGGGCGCCCGCGCGCTCCATCACGCCGACATAAAGCGGCCCGAGCAGCTGATGGTCGTCGGCGCGCATCCGCACCTCGCCGAGCGGATTGCCTTCGGCCGGACCGAACTGCATCCCGGCGAGTTCGCGCGCGACCGCGAGCGCATCGACGCGCCCGGCGCGCTCGATCGCGCGCACCAGCATCTCGATCATCACCACCATCCGCGCCTGGAAGTAGTCGTCGCGCGCATCCGGGTACATCCGGCGGAACTCCGCATACAGCGCGTCCATCGCGTCGATCCCCGCGTTGTAGTGCCACTCCGCCACCGCACGCACGCGGCCCACGCCCGCCTCGCCGATCGCTGCGGGCGCGCCGAGCCCGTTGCCGTAGAAGGTGTAGAAAGCCGCGTCGAGCCCCGCTTCGCGTGCGGCGCGCACGAGCAAGGTCAGATCGTTGCCCCAGTTGCCGGTGATCACCGTGTCGGCGCCGCTCGCCTTGATCTTCGCGACGTACGGCGCGAAGTCGCGCACGCGGCCGACCGGATGCAGCTCGTCGCCGACGATCCGCACGTCGGGCCGCCGCAACGCGAGCAGTTCGCGCGCGCTGCGCGCGACCTCGCGGCCGAAGCTGTAGTCCTGGTTCAGCAGATAGACGCTTCGCACGCCGCGATCCGCGGCGAGCACGTCCACGAGCGCGGCCATGCGCATTCCGACGTGCGCGTCGAACCGGAAGTGCCAGAAGCTGCAACGCTCGTTGGTCAGCGCCGGATCGACCGCCGAGTAGTTCAGGAACAGAAGCCGCGCCCCCGGGTCGCGCTCGCCGACGCGTTCGTTGTGCCGGTTCACGGCCTCGATCAACGCGCCCGCGACCGCTGAACTGTTGCCCTGGACAACGACGGTCACGCCGTCGTCGGCCGCCCGTCGCAGCATCACGAGGGCTTCTTCGGCCTGTCCCTTCGAGTCGTACACGTCGAGCCGCAGCGGGCGCGCGCCGCCGGGCAGCCTCACGCCGCCGCGCGCGTTGACGCGCGCCACCGCAAACCGAAGATTGCGCGCGACCGCCTCGCCGGCATTGGCGAAGGGCCCCGACATCGCTTCGATCATGCCGAGCCGGATCGGCTCCGCCGCTTGCGCCACACCGGCGGCGAGCAGCGCGGCGACGAACCAGAACGCGTGCATCTGCCCCGAGAACCCGATTGACATCCGCGAGGGCGCGCATTGTAGTGAAGGTCCCCGCCAATCCGGAGTCCATGGATACCCTGACCCACGCGCTGTCGGGCGCGCTGCTGGCGCGTGCGCTGACGCGTTCGGCGCCCGTACGACCCGACCGCACGGGCGAGCGCTGGTTCGGTGTGCCGGTGCCGGTCGGCCATGCCTTCGCGGTCGGATTCTTCGCGGCGGCGTTTCCCGATGCCGACTTCGCGCTGCGATTGGTGTCGGATCTGGCGTCGCTGCGCGGGCACCGCGGTGTCACGCATTCGATCGTCCTGCTGCCGCGATGGGCGCCGTTGCCGGGTGCGCAGTGCGCGCTCGACGACGTGCCCGGTCGCGCGGCGTTGCGCTGAACGGTCACGGCGCCAGCGAAGTCTGCGGATTCAGCCTTTCCGCGGTCGTGTACAGCTTGTTCAGCGCGCTCAGATACGCCTTGACCGACGCGGCGATGATGTCCGGATCCGCGCCCACGCCGTTGACGATGCGACCCGCGCGCGCCAGCCGCACGGTCACCTCGCCCTGCGACTCGGTACCGGTCGTGATCGCGTTGACCGAATACAGCAGCAACTCGGAGCCGCTGCCGACCTGGCGCTCGATCGCTTTCAGCGATGCGTCGACCGGCCCGTTGCCGTCGGCCTCCGAAACGACCTCCTTGCCGCCGATGGCGAGCACGACCCGCGCGTGCGGGCGCCCTCCGGTCTCCGAGCGCTGCGCAAGCGAAATCAGCTTGAAGTGCTCGTCGTGCGCGGTCACCGATTCGTCCGAAAACAGCGCCTGGATGTCCTCGTCGAAGATCTCGGCCTTGCGGTCGGCGAGCTCCTTGAACTTGGCGAAAGCGGCGTTCAGTTCGGCCTCGCTTTCGACCGGG
>JBKBSH010000113.1:0-6732 GCA_046291795.1 Burkholderiaceae bacterium
ACAGCGTCGTTCGTCCGAGGTGCAACGCGGCCTCACTTCGATGATGTTGAATCCGTGTCGTCCGCGCCGGCGGCAAACACGCGCGAAGCGCGGATGTCGGCGGCGTCGATCAGCGTCAGCGCCTCGGCCGAGGCGTTCGCGCCGGCCACGAGCGCGGCGTCGAAAATCCGGTTGGCCTGCCGCAGCCGCGCGCGGTCCAGCGCGTTGCGGATCGAACGCGCATTGGCGAAGCGCGGCTGGCGGATGCGGTAGTCGATGTACTCGCGCAGCGCGGCGAGCGCGTCCGCGTCGAAGCGGTAGTTCATCTGCTCGGCCATCTTCTGCGCGATCGCGAGCAGCTCGTCGGGCGTGTAATCGGGAAAGTCGATGTGGTGCGCGATACGCGAGCTCATTCCGGGGTTGGACTTGAAGAAGGTGTCCATCCGGTCCTTGTAGCCGGCCAAGATCACGACGAGGTCGTCGCGGTTGTTCTCCATCACCTGCAGCAGGATCTCGATCGACTCCTGGCCGTAGTCGCGCTCGTTTTCCGGGCGGTACAGGTAGTAGGCCTCGTCGATGAACAGCACGCCGCCCATCGCGCGCTTGAGCACCTCCTTGGTCTTCGGCGCGGTGTGGCCGATGTACTGGCCCACGAGATCGTCGCGCGTGACGCTGACCACGTGACCTTTGCGAACGTAGCCGAGCCGGTGCAGGATCTCGGCCATCCGCAGCGCCACCGTCGTCTTGCCGGTGCCGGGGTTGCCGGTGAAGCACATGTGCAGCGACGGCGTGGCCGCCTCGAGCCCGAGCTGCCTGCGAGCGCGCGAGACGACTAGGAAGGCGGCGATCTCGCGGATCCGCTTCTTCACCGGCGCGAGCCCCACCAGCTCGCGGTCGAGCTGGTCGAGCACGTCCTGCACCTGCGCTTCCTGCAGGATCGCGCGCAGATCGACGGTGGGCGCGTCGGATGCATTCATGTCGTGAGCCGCCTTTTTTCAGCGCTCGCCGGCGATTGCGACAAGCGCTGGAAAAAGGCCCGCGACCCGAGAGGAAGGAGGAGTAGAAGGGAGCGCGGGCACGAGGAGACACCGGGACGAATCAGTATCGGCGGCCGACCGGCTTGTCGGTCGCGTACGAATGCGTCGTATAACGCTGCATGCGGCCGGCGGCTTCCTGTCGCTGCAAGTTGAAGCCGGGCTCGTCGGCAGGGCGCTGAACGATGAACGACAGGCACATCGACTCTACGCCGCGCGTGTTGTCGAACGCATTGACCTTGACGTAGTGGTTCGGATACGCCTTGCGGCACGCGTTGACTTCGTACAGCACCGCAGCGCCGTCCTTGACCGTGAACATCGGCAGACCCCACATTTGCCAATAGGTATTGCGCGGGTGCGGATCGTCCGTGTACTCGACCGAAAGCGCCCAGCCCTTGGACAGCGCGTAGTCCACCTGCGCGCGGATTTCTTCGTCGGTGAGATCGGGCAGGAAAGAAAAGGTACCTTGGGTGATCCTCATGTCGTCTTCCTCCATGTCGCCCCGGCGGGGCCGGAGTCAATCCGTTGGCTGCGCACTTTCCGATGCTCGAGCGGCTGCGCCTGACAGGCCGCGGATCAGGTCGCCGTTGGCGTCACCGCGTAATCGGGCGTATCGGTCGACGCGTAATTGAACGTCACGTCCTTCCAGGTTTCGAGCGCCTGCGCCAGCGGCGTACACCACTTGGCGGCAGCCTGCAGGATGGCGGGGCCTTCGTTGGCGATGTCCCGACCTTCGTTGCGCGCCTTGACCATCGCTTCCAGCGCCACGCGGTTGGCCGTCGCGCCGGCTTGGATGCCAGCCGGGTGTCCGATCGTTCCGCCGCCGAACTGCAGTACCACGTCGTCGCCGAACAGCGTTAGCAACTGGTGCATCTGGCCGGCGTGGATGCCGCCCGAGGCGACCGGCATCACCTTGCGCAGGTCGGCCCAGTCCTGATCGAAGAACAGCCCTCGCTGCAGATCCTGTTTCGTGTAGCTGTCGCGGCAGACGTTGTAGTAGCCCTGCACCGTCATCGGGTCGCCTTCGAGCTTGCCGACCGCGGTGCCCGCGTGCAGGTGATCGACGCCCGCGAGACGCAGCCACTTCGCGATGACGCGGAACGAGACGCCATGGTTCCGCTGCCGCGTGTACGTGCCATGGCCGGCGCGGTGCATGTGCAGAAGCATGTCGTTCTTGCGCGCCCAGTTCGACATGGACTGGATCGCGGTCCAGCCGATCACCAGGTCGATCATCACGATCACGCTGCCGAGCTCTTTGGCGAACTCGGCGCGCTCGTACATATCCTCCATCGTCGCGGCGGTCACGTTCAGGTAGTGACCCTTGACTTCGCCGCTGTCGGCCTGCGCCTTGTTAACCGCCTCCATGCAGAACAGGAAGCGGTCGCGCCAGTGCATGAACGGTTGCGAGTTGATGTTCTCGTCGTCCTTCGTGAAATCGAGCCCGCCGACGAGCGCCTCGTACACGACCCGCCCGTAGTTCTTGCCGCTCAAGCCCAGTTTCGGCTTGACCGTCGCACCCAGCAGCGGCCGGCCGAATTTGTCCAGGCGCTCCCGCTCGACGATGATGCCCGTCGGCGGGCCTCTGAAGGTTTTCACGTACGCGACCGGGATCCGGATGTCCTCCAGCCGACATGCCTTGAGCGGCTTGAAGCTGAAGACGTTCCCGATCAGGCTCGCGGTCAGGTTAGCGACCGAGCCTTCTTCAAACAGGACCAGGTCGTAGGCGACGTAGGCAAAGAACTGCCCCGGACTGTTCGGCACCGGGTCGACGCGATACGCCTTGCCCTGATACGAGTCGTGCGCGGTCAGCAAGTCGGTCCAGACGACCGTCCAGGTCGCGGTCGACGATTCACCGGCGACCGCCGCTGCGGCCTCCTCCGGGTCGACGCCCTCCTGCGGCGTGATCCGGAACACACAAATGACGTCGGTGTCCTTCGGCGCATAGTCGGGGCGCCAGTAGCCCATCTGCTTGTACTTGAGGACCCCGCCTTTGTAGCGCTGCTTCAGGTCGGTGATACGCCCTTCGGCCGGCTTGTTCATCGTTCGCACTCCGTTGATCGCGATGATGTGGCGGCACTGTAGGCACGACGACAGGTAAGGTAAAGTCAGACTTTATTCTGCGATCGTTAAGTTTCGCTTATGAAGAACGTCACGTTGCGTCAGTTGAGGGTCTTCACCTCGGTCGCCAAGCACCTGAGCTTCGGCAAGGCCGCAGAGGAACTGCACCTGACGCCACCCGCAGTGTCGATGCAGATCCGCGAGCTGGAAAATCAAGTGGGCCTGCCGCTGTTCGACCGGACCGGCCGCCAAGTCGCGCTCACCGTGACCGGCGAGTACCTGCTCGTCTACGTCCGCAAGATCCTCGCCACGCTGAAGGACGCCGAGGACGCGATCGCGCGCTTTCGGGGGCTGCAGGGGGGGCGGCTCGTGATCGGCATGGTCAGCACCGCGAAGTACTTCCTGCCGCGGCTGCTCGCGCAATTCCGCGAGGATCACCCGGAAGTCGAGATCCGCCTCGTCGTCAGCGGCAACCGCGAGCAGCTCGTCGCAGCGATGCAGCGCAACGAAGTCGATCTCGCCGTGATGGGACGGCCGCCGCGCGAGATCGCCACGCGCGCCGAACCCTTCGCCGCGCACCCGCACGTGATCGTCACGCCGCCCGATCACACGCTGGCAACGACGATGGGCCACGTGCCGGCGCTGGCGCTGGCGAACTTTCCGTTCATCGTCCGCGAGCCGGGCTCGGGCACGCGCGCGGCGATGGAGCAGTACTTCGCCGACCACCGCATCGAGCCGCGCATCGCGATGGAAATGGCGAGCAATGAATCGATCAAGCAGGCCGTGATGGCCGGCCTGGGGATCGCGTTCCTTTCGCTGCACACGATCGGGCTGGAGCTGAAGTCGGGGCTGCTCGCGGTACCCGACGTCGAGGGCCTGCCGATCGTGCGGCGCTGGTACGTCGTCAACAACCTCGCGAAAGTGCTGTCGCCGTCGGCGGAGGCGTTCCGCTACTTCATCCTCGAGCGCGGCGAGAGCTTCCTCGCGAAGGAGTTCGGCGCGCTGCAGCCCGCGGGCGAAACGGCCTGACAGACGCGCTCAGCGCGGCGGATCCGGCACGAAGCCGAGCTCGGACCCCGGGAACGGTGTCGGCGGCGGTCGCATCGACGGAATCACGCCCATCGCCGCCAGGTTTGCGTGGCTGTCGTAGTGGATCGTCACGATCTCGTCGGGTGAGGTCTGCGCGCTCGAACTCGGTGTAGGTCGCGTGCGAGGTTTCGCTGCGACCGTGCCCGGTGCCGAGCCGCCGGCCTTCGAGTGCGCGCCTTGCGTTGCTTGCGCTTTCGCCGAGGGCCGACTCGCTTGAATGCGTCGGGGGTGCGACGGAAAGCGGCTGCGGCTTCTCGCGAAAGATCGCCACGCCGATCACGCCGACGTGTTCGGGGCGCCCGGTGCGCGCGGCGTACGAGTCCGGCACTGCGACGAACTCGAAGGCAGCCACCCGCGACGCGCTCTTTCGCCAGCCGTTGATCTGCGCGCGCTGACCGCGCTCGAGCACGTAACCGGTCTGGTCCCAGCCCGCCGTGTCGCCGGACACCGCATTGACGCCGTCGATCGAAATGACCGTCAGCACGCGCGCGCGGCTGCGATTGGCGAGCGCGATCGCGTAGCGGTTGCCGGGCGTTCCGGCGACCCACCATCGGCCCCCGTGTCGGTACATCGGCAAGGTTTCCCCCGTCGTCCGGTCGACGACCCGCACGTCGCCGATCGATCCGACGGCCGCGGCCGGACCGGCCATCGAGATCAGCGCGGCGATGGCCGCGGCGAGCATCGGCTTCGGCATCCTCGTCTCCTCCTGTGGCGGACAAGGCCATGAACGGCGGGCCCGCTCGGACGGGGTTAGCCGTCCGTCGGCCCGGAGCAGAATCCGGGCATGCGATTCGAACATCTGGTTCAGATCAACGACCCGCTGATCCCGCTGCTCGACCCGCTGACGCGCGAGCAGCTGTGGCGCGGGCTCGTGCGACGCGCGGAGGAGCCGACGCTGTTCGTGCTCGCACTCGAGGCAGCCACCGTGCATACGCGCCAACGTTCGGGCGATGTCGTCGAGCTGGTCCGAACGCTGGACTTCGGCGCGTTCACCGTCGACGACCGCGTTCGCCTGTATCCGCTCGACCGCACCGAAACGCGCACCGCGGCGACACCCCGCTGGCCCGCCAGCAAGCTGACGATCCGCATCGAGGAGCCCGAGCCCGGCGCGCTGTTCCTGCGCTTCACCTACGAGTCCGACGAGGCCGAAGCGGACGGCGGCATCGAAGCCGTCACCGCGGCGCTACGCAAGCGCGCCTACGAGAGCGCCGATCTCGACACCGTGCAGCGGATCCGCGAACTGGCGCAGCGTGGAGAGCTGGGCTGAGGCTCGGTCTCGCGAACGACGTCGATGCGGCCCCGCCCTTGCGCGCGGCGCCGGCGCACGCGTTTCGCGATGCTCGCTCGCAGCGGCGTGACGCACTCTGGCGAAGCAGCCGCAGCGGAACGCTGCCGCTCGACGTTCCTTCTCGCAAGCCCATCGAACTGTTCCGCGCCCACTCTCGGAACTGACCGTGGGGCGGCACGAGCGCAGCGGGTTTGACCAAGGCACGGGCCGATCGACTGTGACCTGTGTCACACAGTGGCCCGCCGTACGAAGACCGCCTTGACCCGTGGCGGTTGCGACCGCTACTTTCGACCCACAAGTCGGCCGCCTCGTGTCGTGCATGCGCGATCACGTTGCTGTCGGGCGGGCGGTCGGCGACGGGCGCCCGGCTCAGAACACGCGAAAAGGAGGAGATGCCACGGCTCGGTTCGCCACGGTCGACGCGTCGTGGTACCCCCCGGCGACGTCGATCCCGATCCCTCGTTCCCCGGCTCGCCATGTCCGCGCTGCGCGGCCGGGGCAGCGCGTTCTGATCACGTTCGTTTCCCGCACTCACGCCCCAAGGAGGTCATCGCCATGAAAACGAGATCGCTTGCCATCGCCGCCGCCGTCGCGGCTGCGTTCGCGTCGCCCGCCGCGTTCGCGACCAACGGGTACTTCCCGCACGGTCAGGGCATCAAGGCCAAGGGCATGGCCGGTGCGGCGATCGCTCTGCCGCAGGACGCGATCGCCGCGGCGACCAACCCAGCAGGGATGTTGTTCGTGGGCAACCGGGTCGACGTGGGACTGGACTGGTTCAGGCCGACGCGCGAGGCCGAAGTCGTCGGCAGCTGCTTCAATCCGCCGTCCTGCACGGCAACGGCCAACGGCACCTACGACGCCAACGACAAGAGCAACTTCTTCATTCCGGAGTTCGGCTACAACCGCCTCCTGAATCCGAACCTCTCGCTGGGCGTCACGGTGTACGGGCACGGCGGGATGAACACGTCGTACACGTCGCCGTTCCCGCTGTTCGGCACCTCGAAGGCGGGCATCGACCTGTCGCAGCTTTTCGTCGCGCCGACCGTCGCCTGGCAGGTGGCGCCCGGGCAGGTCATCGGCGCGTCGGTCAACCTTGCCTATCAGCGCTTCAAGGCGACAGGGCTGGAGAACTTCACCGCCACCGGTGGCCCGCCCAATCAGTTTTCGGCGTTTCCCGGCAACGTGACCAACCAGGGCTACGACTCGTCCACCGGTGTGGGCGTACGCATCGGCTGGATGGGCAAGCTCGCGCCCGCGTGCGATCTCGGCGTGACCTACCAAACC
>JBKBSH010000114.1:0-6721 GCA_046291795.1 Burkholderiaceae bacterium
GTGTGCGTGAGCCGGGTGCGCACCTCGCGGTCGCGGATCTTCACCACGTACTCGTCGCCGGCGTATGCGTGCTGCATCTGCGGCCACATCGCGAGCAGCTTGTGCGAGCGCGCGTCGAGCCGGGCGTCGCGGTCGGCGATCAGGGGATCGAGGGCGGCAAGTGCGCCCTCACCTGCCGCGCTCCGCGCGGCACCCTCTCCTACATCACTGGGACCGAGGGTCAGGGCAAGCATCCGCTTCGCCTCGACGAGCTGCTGCCGTTCGCGCGCGATGCGGGCCTGCTCGAGCGCGCGGCGCTTGTAGCCGCGAACGCACTCGGCGATTTCGGCGAGGTAACGGATACGCTGCGGCGGCACGATCGGTGTCTGGTGCGTCGAGTGCCGCGTGAACGCGAGCGGAAGCCGCGACTCGCCGAGCGCCAGCCCCAGGTCCTTGAGCTTCGGCAGCAGCGCGTGATACAGCGCGGTGACGCCGTCGTCGTTGAAGCGCGCGGCGATCGTGCCGAACACGGGCATCTCGTCGGGCTTCTGGCCGAAGACGCCGCGGTTGCGCTGGACCTGCTTGCTCACGTCGCGCAGCGCGTCGAGCGCGCCCTTGCGGTCGAACTTGTTGATCGCGACGAAGTCGGCGAAGTCGAGCATGTCGATCTTCTCGAGCTGGCTCGCGGCGCCGTACTCGGGTGTCATCACGTACAGCGTCGCGTCGACGTGCGGAACGATCGCGGCGTCACCCTGTCCGATGCCCGAGGTCTCGACGATCACCAGATCGAAGCCCGCCGCCTTGCACGCGGCGATCGCATCGGGCAGCGCCCGGGAGATTTCGGTCCCCGCTTCGCGCGTGGCGAGCGAGCGCATGTAAACGCGCGGCCCCTTGCTCCACGGGCCGATCGCGTTCATGCGGATGCGGTCGCCGAGCAGCGCGCCTCCGCCCTTGCGGCGCGACGGGTCGATCGAGATGATCGCGATCTGCAGCGCGTCGTCCTGGTCGAGTCGGAAGCGGCGCACCAGTTCGTCGGTCAGCGAACTCTTGCCGGCGCCGCCGGTGCCGGTGATGCCGAGCGCGGGCGCCTTCGCGGTGTCGGCCGCCTTGTGCATCGCCTCGCGCGTGCGCGAGTCGACCTGGCCGTTTTCCAGCGCGGTGATCAGCTGCGCGAGCGCGCGCCAGCGCTTGACGACGTCGGCGTCGCGCAGCGCGTCGAGCGACTTCGGCGCATGCGGGCAGAGGTCGACGTCGCACTCGGCGACCATCAGCCCGATCATCCCTTGCAGACCCATCCTCTGGCCGTCCTCGGGCGAGAAGATGCGCGCCACACCGTATTCGTGCAGTTCCTTGATTTCCGACGGCACGATCACGCCGCCGCCGCCGCCGTACACCTTGATGTGGGCGCCGCCGCGTTCGCGCAGCAGGTCGATCATGTACTTGAAGAACTCGACGTGCCCGCCTTGATACGAGCTGACCGCGATGCCCTGCACGTCCTCCTGCAGCGCCGCGGTGACGATCTCCTCGACCGAGCGGTTGTGGCCGAGGTGGATCACCTCGCAGCCCATGCTCTGCAGGATGCGCCGCATGATGTTGATCGACGCGTCGTGCCCGTCGAACAGGCTCGCCGCGGTGACGAAGCGCACCTTGTGCGTCGGGCGATAGCTGGCGAGCTTCTTGATCTCGGAGAGGTCGGTCATGGGCGAGGCTCCGGCATTCCCGGCGCGCGGCGACGAGGAGCGCACCGGGTCGGGCGATTGTGGCACCCGGTCGCGGCCGAGCACAGGCGCGGCAGCGACCTGGCGTATCGAGGGACTTTAGTTGTCGTTAACGTTAACGTCAAGCAAAGCCGCGGCCCGACATCGCCGGAATCCGTCGAGACGGCGGACGCGGGCTCGGGCCCGACCGACGCCGCCGAGCGCGAGCGAATCGCCGCGCTGCGTGACCGTCAGGTGGCGCTGGTCGATCTGTACAAGGCGCTGGGCGGCGGCTGGTCGGCGGAAGCGCTCGCGCGTTCGCGGTAACCGAGAGAACGCGCAGGCACGTGCCTTGCTGGTCGCAGGCACGGACGGGCCGCGGCGCGCAGCCGCGGCGTGCTTCCGGCATTGCGAACGACGGTCAACGGAGGCTCGGTTTGCACGACGATCTGCCGCCCCGGCTGCGCGTGCTGCTGATCGACGACGGCGCGGGGCGCGTCGATGCGCTGCGCGGCGCGCTCGCGCGCCTGGACTGCGACGTCGTCGGCGTGCTCGATTCGCCGCTGCTGATCCACGACTGCGTGCAGCGGCTGCGGCCCGACGTGGTGATCGTCGACAGCGAATCGCCGTCGCGCGACACGCTGGAGAATCTCGCGGCGCTTTCGGCGCGGATGCCGCGCCCGGTGGTCGTCTTCACCGACGATCCGAACCGCGCGCTGATGCAGCGCGCGCTCGCCGCCGGCGTCAGCGCGTACGTCGTCGCCGGCATGCAGCCGCACCGGCTCGCCGCGGTGCTGAACGTCGCGATCGCGCGCTTCGAGCAGGAAGCCGCGCTGAAAGCCGAGCTGGCGCAGACCAAGCAGCAACTCGCCGCGCGCAAGCGCATCGAGCAGGCCAAGGGCATCCTGATGGCGAGCCGCGGGCTCGACGAGAAATCCGCGTACGCGCAGCTTCGGCGGCTCGCGATGGATCGCAAGGTCAAGCTGGTCGACATCGCCGACCGGATCATCGAAGCGAAGTCGCTGTTGTCCTGAACGCCCGCGCGTGGCGAATCCTGGTGCACGCGCGGCGGCGATTGCCTTTCGCTGGTGCACCGCCGCACCGCTTTGCACCGCCCGCCCGAGCCGCGCGGCTTGGCGACTTTCTCATGAAATCAACGCGCTGAGCGCGCCGGCTGCTGCTGGCACGGCATCTGCTTTGTGCACTGCGACGGCCACAACGGCGTGGCCGTGATCAGGGACAACGGCGTCCGATGTCGGCGCGCGATCGGCGCGGCGGCATCGCGACGCCGTTTCGCTTTTTTCGACCAGTCGTATCGGAGAGCCGCATGGCGGATCGAAAGGAAACAGCATCGATGAGCGCGCCGCGCCGCAGGTTCATCAGAAAGTCGGCTGCCGCCGCGGCGGCGCTCGGCGCCGCGCAGGCGGTGCGGCCGATGGCGTACGCGGCGGGGTCCGACGCGCCAGAGAAAAAGGAAGTGCGCATCGGCTTCATCCCGCTGACCGACTGTGCGTCGGTCGTGATGGCGGCGGTCAACCAGTTCGATGCCAAATACGGCATCCGGATCGTGCCGACCAAGGAAGCGAGCTGGGCGGCAGTGCGAGACAAGCTGGTCAACGGCGAGCTGGACGCGGCGCACGTGCTCTATGGCCTCGTCTACGGCGTGCACGTGGGCATCGGCGGGCCGAAGAAGGACATGGCGGTGCTGATGACGATCAACAACAACGGGCAGGCGATTTCGCTTTCGAAAAAGCTCGCCGAGCGGGGGGCCGTCGACGGCGCGAGCCTGAAGAAGCTGATGGACCGCGAAAAGCGCGAGTACACGTTCGCGCACACGTTTCCGACCGGCACGCATGCGATGTGGCTCTATTACTGGCTCGCCGCCAACGGCATCCACCCGTTCGCCGACGCCAAGGTCATCACCGTGCCGCCGCCGCAGATGGTCGCCAACGTTCGCGTCGGCAACATGGATGGCTTCTGCGTCGGCGAACCGTGGAACCATCGCGCGATCGTCGACGGCGTGGGCATCACCGCGGTGACGTCGCAGGACATCTGGAAGGACCATCCGGAGAAGGTGCTCGGCACCACCGCCGAGTTCGTGCAGAAGCACCCGAACACCTGCCGCGCGATGATCGCCGCGGTGCTGGAGGCGAGCCGCTGGATCGACGCCGGCCTGTCGAACCGGCTGAAGATGGCGGAGACGATCGCCGACAAGGCGTACGTCAACACCTCCGTCGACGTGATCAACCAGCGCATCCTCGGCCGCTACCAGAACGGTCTCGGGCGGACCTGGGACGATCCGAACCCGATGCGGTTCTTCGCCGACGGGGCCGTGAACTTCCCGTACCTGTCGGACGGCATGTGGTTCCTGACCCAGCACCGGCGCTGGGGGCTGCTGAAGAGCGACGTCGATTATCTGGCGGTGGCGCGGGCGGTCAACCGCATCGACCTGTACAAGGAGGGCGCGGCAGCGGCCAAGGTCGGAGTGCCGAAAGACGTGCTGCGTACCTCCAGGCTGATCGACAGCGTCGTCTGGGACGGCAGGAATCCCGCGCAGTACGCGGCGAGCTTCAAGATCAAGACGCTGACCTAGGGGGTCGTATGCACGCGCTGACCTCGGATTCACCTGCCGGCGGTGCCGTGCCGACGCCCCGCGCGAGCGTGCCGGGCGGTTCGGCGAACGCCGCCGTCGTCGCCGCGCCGGCGGCCGCCCGTCTGACCCCCGCCGAACGCGCGCAGGAGGCGCAGCGGCGCGCGTTGCGTGCGGCGCTGGCCCGGGTCGTCGCGCCCGTGCTCGGCCTGCTGCTGCTGGTGCTGCTGTGGCACGCGGTGGCGCGCACCGGCGGCCAGTTGCCGACGCCGGCCGCAACCTGGAAGGCGGCGGTGGAAGTGTTCTCCGAGCCGTTCTATCGCAACGGGCCGAACGACCAGGGCATCGGATGGAACGTGCTGGCGTCGCTCGGCCGCGTCGGCGTCGGTTTCGGATTAGCGGCGGCCGTCGGCATCCCGCTCGGCTTCGTGCTCGGCCGCTTCGCTTTCGCCGGCCGCATGGCCGCGCCGGTCGTCGCGCTGCTGCGTCCGGTTTCGCCTCTGGCGTGGCTGCCGATCGGGTTGCTGATCTTCAAGGCCGCGCATCCGGCGGCGATCTGGACGATTTTCATCTGCTCGCTGTGGCCGATGATCATCAACACGGCGGTCGGCGTGCGCCAGATCCCGCAGGAGTACCTGAATGTCGCGCGCGTTCTGGCGTTGCCGGAGTCGAAGGTCTTCGCCCGCATCCTGCTGCCGGCCGCGCTGCCGTACGTGCTGACCGGTGTGCGGCTGTCGATCGGGATCGCCTGGCTGGTGATCGTCGCCGCCGAGATGCTGACCGGCGGCGTGGGCATCGGCTTCTGGGTCTGGGACGAATGGAACAACCTGAACGTGCAGCACATCATCATCGCGATCTTCGTGATCGGCATCGTCGGACTGGCGCTGGAGGGCGCGCTGCTGCTGCTGGCGCGCCGCTTCGACTACGGGCGTTAGGAGGTCCGCGTGCACGCCGATTCCCGTTTCCTGCACATCGAAGGCGCCGGCAAGTCGTTCCCCACCCGCGCCGGTGAGTTCGTCGCGCTGCGCGACATCCATCTGGATATCGCACGCGGCGAGTTCGTCGCGATCATCGGGCACTCCGGCTGCGGCAAGTCCACGCTGCTGAACCTGATCGCAGGCCTGCACGAGCCCGACTGCGGGCTCGTGCTGCTGGACGGCCGCGAAATCCGCGCACCGGGACCGGACCGCGGCGTCGTGTTCCAGGGCCATTCGCTGCTGCCCTGGCTGTCCTGCTTCGACAACGTCTACCTGGCGGTCGAGCGCGTGTTCGGCGAACGCGAGCCGCGCGCCCGTCTGATCGAGCGCACGCACGCGGCGCTCGCGCTGGTGGGTCTGACGCACGCCGCGCACAAGCGACCGGGCGAAATCTCCGGCGGCATGAAGCAGCGCGTCGGCATCGCGCGCGCGCTGGCGATCGAGCCGAAGATGCTGCTGCTCGACGAACCGTTCGGCGCGCTCGACGCGCTGACGCGCGCGCGGCTGCAGGACGAGCTGATGCGCATCGTCGCCGCCACCGGCTCGACCGTGCTGATGGTCACGCACGATGTGGACGAAGCCGTGCTGCTCGCCGACCGCATCGTGATGATGACCAACGGTCCGGCGGCGACGATCGGCGAGATCCTGCAGGTCGCGCTGCCGCGGCCGCGCGACCGCCTGGACATGGCGCACCACCCGCTCTACCTGCGCTGCCGCGAACGCGTATTGGAGTTCCTGTACCGCAAACAGACGCACGTGGAGGCGACCGTATGAGCAGGCCGAGGCTCGTGGTCGTCGGCAACGGCATGGCGGGGATCCGCACGGTCGAGGAGCTGCTCGCGCTCGCGCCGGACCTGTACGAGATCACCGTCTTCGGCGCCGAGCCGCATCCGAACTACAACCGGATCCTGCTGTCGCCGGTGCTGGCGGGAGAGCAGACGATCGACGACATCGTCACGCATCCGTTCGACTGGTACGAGCGCAACGGCATCCGCCTCGTCGCGGGCAAGCCGGTGACGAAGATCGATCGCGCGCGGCGCGTGGCGATCGCCGACGGCATCGAGACGCCGTACGACCGGCTGCTGCTCGCCACCGGCTCCGATCCGGTGATCCTGCCGATCCCGGGCGCGCGGCTGCCGGGCGTGATCACCTACCGCGACATCGCCGACACGCAGGCGATGATCGACGCCGCGCGGCGCTACCGGCGCGCGGCGGTGATCGGCGGCGGTCTGCTCGGACTGGAAGCGGCCAACGGACTGCGCGCGCGCGGCATGGACGTGACCGTCGTGCACGTGATGCCGCATCTGATGGAGCGGCAGCTGGACGCCACCGCCGGCAGGCTGCTGCAGCAGTCGCTGCAAGCGCGCGGTCTGCGCTTCCTGCTGCAGAAGACGACGACCGAACTGGTCGCCGGCGAAAGCGGCCGCGTGTGCGCGCTGAAGTTCTCCGACGGCTCCGCGCTCGATGCGGATCTGGTC
>JBKBSH010000115.1:0-6648 GCA_046291795.1 Burkholderiaceae bacterium
AGTTCCGCGTCGGCGTGCTGCTCGCGGCCGTGCGTGGCCGCCTGGAATTCCTCGAGTCGCGTTGCGCGCCAGCGCACCGGCCGACCGAGCCTGCGCGCCGCGAATGCGCAGACGACATCTTCGGGATGCAACGCGGCCTTCATGCCGAACCCGCCGCCGACGTCGCCGACGACGACGCGGACGTTGCCCGCCGGCACGTTCAGCACCCCGGCGAGCGATTTCTGGAAGCCGGCCGGATTCTGAGAACTCGCGTGCAGCGTGATCCGTCCGGTCTTCGCATCGAACTCGGCGACGCAGCCGCGCGGCTCGAGCGTCACCGGCGCCAGCCGCTGGTTGCGCACCGAAATCCGGGCGACGTGCGCGGCTCGCGCGAATGCGGCGTCGCAGGCGGCCGGATCGCCGAAACTCGCACTGCCGGCGATGTTGCCCGGCGCGTCGGGCCAGACCAGCGGCGCGCCGGGTGCCAGCGCCGCCTCGATCGTCGCGACCGCGGGCAAGGGCTCGTAGTCGACCGTGATCAGGGCGGCGGCGCGCTCGGCCGCCGCGCGCGACTCGGCGATCACCGCGGCGACCGGCTGCCCGACGAAGCGCACGGTGTCGGTCGCGAGCGGGTAGTACGGCGGCGTGGTCGGCGGCTGGCCCTTGGCGCCGCGCAGGGCGGGATTGGCCTCAAACGCGGCGACGCCTTCGGCGGCGAGATCGGCTCCGGTCAGTACCGTGACCACGCCTTCGGCTGCCTTCGCTTCGTTCGCGTCGATCGACGCGATGGCCGCGTGCGCATGCGGCGAGCGGACGAACGCCGCATGCAGTTCGCCGTCGAGGCGCAGATCGTCCACGTAGCTGCCGCGTCCGGTGAGCAGCCTGTCGTCTTCGATGCGCGTGACTGCCTGGCCGATGCCGAATTTCATCGTTGTGTCGACTCCGGGAGTGAGAACCTCGTCAGCGCCGGCGCATCGGCAGCGCGGTCGCCGCGACGACGGCGACCGCCAGCAGCCCGACCGCGATCCATGCCGTGCCCGACCCGGTCAGCAGCAGCGCCAGCGCGACGCCGACCGCAAGCCCCGCCACCCACATCAGCACGAAGGCGAGCGGGCCGTGCAAGGCATCAGCTCTTCGGCGGGACGTAACCCTGCGCGACGTCGGCGCCTTCGCCGAAAAAGTGGCGCTCCATCTGCGTCTGCAGGTACTTGCGTGCGCGCGGGTCGGCCAGGTTCAGGCGGTTCTCGTTGACGAGCATCGTCTGATGCTTGAGCCACTGCTGCCACGCTTCCTTCGAGACGTTCTCCCAGATGCGCTTGCCGAGTTCGCCGGGCACCGGCGGGAAATCCAGTCCCTCGGCCTCGTGCCCGAGCTTCACGCATTTGACCATTCTTGCCATGACGCCTTCCTTGGTTGTCGATTGCGCTCGCGCCGGATCGACGGTTCAAATCGTCTTGACCAACACCTGCGAACGGCGCTGCCAGTTGTACAGCTTCTTGCGCTCGACCGGCAGGTCGTCGACGTCCGCCAGCACGAAGCCTCGCTTGAGGAACCAGTGGGCCGTGCGCGTCGTCAGAACGAACAGTTTCTCCAGTCCGGCAGCCTTCGCGCGCGCCTCGATGCGCTTGAGCAGCCGCGCCCCGTCGCCGTAGTTCTGATAGCTCGGGTGGACGGTGAGCGCGGCCATCTCGCCCATCTTCGATTCCGGGAACGGGTACAGCGCGGCGCAGCCGTAGATCACGCCGTCGTGCTCGAGCACGGTGAAGCGGTCGATCTCGCGCTCGATCAGCTCGCGCGGCCGCTTGACGAGCGTGCCGTCGGCTTCGAGCGGCTCGAGCAGCTTGAGGATGCCGCCGACGTCGTCGATCGTCGCCTCGCGCAGCGCTTCGAGGTCCTCGGTCGACAGCATCGTTCCGACGCCGTCGTGCGTGAACAGTTCGATCAGCACCGAGCCGTCGAGCGCGTACGGGATCACGTGTGCCCGCTGAACGCCGCCGCGGCAGGCGCGCAGCGCGAAACGCAGGTTGAACGCCGAGTCCGCGTCGACGTCGTCGTGCGCGAGCAGGTTCTCGGCCTGCGCGATCGTCAGTTCCTCGTGCAGCCTGCCTGCGCGGTCGCGCACGCCGTCGATGTCGGTGATCAGGATCAGCTTGTCGGCGCGGATCGCGGCCGCGATGCTGGTCGCGACGTCCTCCATCGTCAGGTTGAACGCCTCGCCGGTCGGCGAAAAACCGAGAGGCGAAGCCAGCACGATCGCGTCGGCCGCGAGCGCGCGCCGGATCGCCTCGGCGTCGACCTTGCGAACGACGCCCGTGTGCAGGAAGTCCACGCCTTCGAGGATCCCGACCGGACGCGCGGTGACGAAGTTGCCGCTGACCACGCGTACCTTCGAGTGCGCCATCGGCGTGTTCGGCAGACCCTGCGAAAACGCCGCTTCGATGTCGAGCCGGATCTCGCCCGAGGCCTCCTTCGCGCATTCGAGCGCGGCCGCATCGGTGATCCGCATGCCCTGCGCGAAGCGCGCCTCGAGCCCCTTCAGCGCGAGTTGCGCCTGCACCTGCGGGCGCGAGCCGTGCACGATGACGAGCCGGATGCCCATCGCGTGCAGCAGCGACAGGTCTTGAACGAGCGAATTGAGCCGCCCCGCTTCGATCAACTCGCCGCCGAAGGCGACGACGAACGTCCGGCCGCGGTGCGCGTGCACATAGGGTGCGACGTCGCGCAGCCACGCGACGAACTGCGCGTGCGTGGCCGCGACGAGCGAGGAAGGCAGCGAGGCGTCTGCGTCGTTCACGGCGAAAGTATACTTTCGCGCCCCGCGAGTCCGACGCGGACTTGCGCCGTTCGGCGGCCGCCGCGCGCGCGGCCCCTCCGGCTCGCGACGGACTGCGAGCGGCGCCGCGGCCGCACTCGATGCAACCATCCCGATCCCGATTCGATCCCGCGACTCGCGCGGCCGCAAAGCGCGCGCCGCTCGCGCCGATCGCGTTTCCGGAGGAACTGCCGATCTCGGCGCGCCGCGACGAGATCGCGCTGGCGCTGCAGCAGCACCCGGTGGTCATCGTCTGCGGCGAGACCGGCTCGGGCAAGACGACGCAGCTGCCGAAGATCTGCCTCGCGCTCGGCCGCGGGTGCGACAAGCTGATCGGCCACACGCAGCCGCGCCGCATCGCCGCTTCTTCGGTCGCGCGCCGCATCGCGCAGGAACTGGACACGCCGCTCGGCGCGGTGGTCGGCTACAAGGTGCGCTTCACCGACCACACTCGGCCGGGCGCTGCGATCAAGCTGATGACCGACGGCATCCTGCTCGCCGAAACGCAAAGCGATCCGCTGCTTTCCGCCTACGACACGATCATCGTCGACGAGGCGCACGAGCGGTCGTTGAACATCGACTTCCTGCTGGGGTACCTGAAGCAGTTGCTGCCGCGGCGGCCCGATCTGAAGCTCGTCGTCACGTCGGCGACGATCGACGCCGACCGCTTCGCCGCGCACTTCGGCACGGGCGACACGCCGGCGCCGGTGATCAACGTCTCCGGGCGCCTGTATCCGGTCGAGGTCCGCTGGCGGCCGGTCAAGGACGAAGACGATGCCGACGATCGCACGCTGATGGACGCGATCGTCGATGCGGTCGACGAATGCGCGCTCGCCGGCCGCGGCGACGTGTTGGTATTCCTGCCCGGCGAGCGCGAGATCCGCGAGGCGGCCGAAGCCTTGCGCAAACGCCATCCGCCCGGCACCGAGATCCTGCCGCTGTACGCGCGGCTGTCGGCCGAAGAGCAGGAGCGGGTGTTCAGGCCGGGCGGCGCGCGACGCATCGTGCTGGCGACCAACGTCGCCGAGACGTCGCTGACGGTGCCCGGCATCCGCTACGTCGTCGACACCGGGCTGGCGCGGGTCAAGCGCTACTCGTATCGCAACAAGGTCGAGCAGCTGCAGGTGGAGCCGATCTCGCAGGCGTCGGCCAACCAGCGCGCCGGCCGCTGCGGCCGCGTCGCCGCGGGCATCTGCATTCGCTTGTATGACGAGGCGGACTTCGTCAAGCGGCCGAAATTCACCGATCCGGAGATCCTTCGCTCGTCGCTGGCGTCGGTCATTCTGCGCATGAAGTCGCTGGGGCTTGGCGACGTGCGCGCGTTTCCTTTCGTCGAGCCGCCGCCGGCGCGCGCGATCGCCGACGGCTACGACCTGCTGACCGAACTGAACGCCGTCGACGAGAACAACGAACTGACGCCGATCGGCCGCGAACTCGCGCGGCTGCCGGTCGATCCGCGCATCGGCCGCATGCTGCTCGCCGCGCGCGACCACCACGCGCTCGCGGAGGTGCTGATCATCGCCGCCGCGCTGTCGGTGCAGGATCCGCGCGACAGGCCGCTCGAGGCGCAGCAGGCCGCGGACCAGGCACACCGCAAGTTCGCGGACGACAGGAGCGACTTCCTGTCGTTCGTCAAGCTGTGGAACTTCGTCGAAGAGCGCTTCGAGCACAAGAAGTCGAACCGCAGGCTGACCGACGAGCTGAAGTCGAACTTCCTTTCCCCGCGCCGCGTGCGCGAATGGCGCGAGGTGCACTCGCAACTCGCGGCGATCGCCGGCGAACTGGGCTGGCGCCCGAACACGACGCCGGCGACCTTCGAGCAGGTGCATCTGTCGCTGCTCGCGGGGCTGCTCGGCAACGTCGGCTTCAAGACGCTCGACGCCGACGACCGCCAACCTCCGTACGTCGGCGCGCGCGGCATCAAGTTCTTCGTCTGGCCGGGCTCGCCGCTGGCGAAGAAGGCGGGGCGCTGGGTGATGGCGGCGGAACTGGTCGAAACGACCCGGCTGTTCGCGCGATGCGTGGCGACGATCGAGCCGCAGTGGCTCGAGCGCGTCGGCGCCCATCTGCTGAAGAAGTCGTGGAGCGACCCGCACTGGGAGAAGAAGCCCGCGCAGGTGATCGCTTTCGAGCGCGCCACGCTGTACGGCCTGGTCGTCTACGGCCAGCGGCGCGTCGAGTTCGGTTCGAAGGATCCGAAGGTCGCGCGCGAGATCTTCATCCGCGAAGCGCTGGTCGAGGGCGAGTACGAAACCCGGGCGCCGTTCTTCGCCCACAACCGCCGGCTGGTGCGCGAGATCCGGGAACTCGAACACAAGACGCGCCGCCCCGACGTGCTGGTCGACGACGAGTTGATCCATCGCTTCTACGACGCGCTGATCCCGGGCGACGTGTGCTCGGGTGCGAGCTTCGAGAAGTGGCGCAGGCAAGCGGAGCAGGCGCAACCGGAGCTGCTGTTCCTCAATCGCGACGAGCTGATGCGGCATGAAGCGCGCGGCGTGACGACGGACCTGTTTCCCAAGCAATGGGAGATGCGCGGCGTGACGATGGCGCTTTCCTACCACTTCGAGCCCGGCAGCCCGCGCGACGGCGTCACGCTCACTGTGCCGCTCGTGGCGCTGAACCAGGTGGACGCGATTCGCTGCGAGTGGCTCGTGCCGGGCATGCTGAAGGAGAAGGTGCACCTGCTGCTGAAAAGCCTGCCGCAGAAGTTGCGCCGACATTGCGTTCCGCTGCCCGAGTACGCGGCCGGGTTCGTCGATCGGCATGCCGCCGAGCTGACCGCGCCGCAGCGCCCGTTGATCGAGGCCTTGATCGCCGACCTGCGCGAGCAGAAAAGCGCGGTTTGCCGGCCCGCCGACTTCAGGCTGGAGACGCTGCCCGCGCATCTGACGATGAACTTCAAGGTCGTCGACGAGCACGGCCGGCAGCTCGGCATGGGACGCAGCCTCGCCGCGTTGCGTGCCGAACTGGGCGAGCAGGCACGCGACGGCTTGCGCGCGATTGCGGCCCGGGATGCAAGGGCCGCCGTCGGGCTGCGCGGCAACATCACCGACTGGGACTTCGGCGAACTGCCCGAGTTGCTGGAAATCGAACGCCAGGGTCAGACGCTGATCGGTTTCCCGGCGTTGGTCGATTGCGCCGATCACTGCGAGGTCGAGGTGTTCGACGACGCCGTGCAGGCGCGCGCGAAACATCGCGACGGGTTGCGGCGGCTGTTTCGGCTGCAGCTGAAAGAGCAGGTGAAGTTCATCGAAAAGAGCCTGGGTGCGCTGCAAGCCGTGCAGATGCAGGCGAGCACCGTGCCGGCGCTCGCCGCCGCGGCTCCGAGCTTCGAGGAACTGCGCGATCAGGTGCTCACCGCGGCGATCGATCGTACCTGCCTCGCCGATCCCTGGCCCAAGGACGACGCGAGCTTTCTCGCGCGCAAGAACGACGCGCGCGGCAAACTGAACCTGATCGCGCAGGAAGTGGCGCGGCTCGCGACAGCGATCGTGCAGGAAGCGGCGGCGCTGCCGAAGAAACTCAACGCGTCACGGGCGTTCTGCGCAGCGGTCGCCGACATCGAACAGCAGCTCGCGCGGCTGTTTCCGAAGCGCTTCATCGTCGACACGCCGCCGGCGCAGCTCTCGCACTACCCGCGATACTTGAAGGCGATCGCGTTGCGGCTCGACAAGCTCAAGACCGATCCCGCGCGCGACGCGCAGCGGATGAACGAGGTCGCGCAGTTGCAGGCACCCTATCTGCGCGAGCTGGCCGCGCGCAAAGGCGTTGCCGATCCGCGGCTGGAAGAGTTCCGCGGGCTGCTGGAGGAATTGCGCGTTTCGCTGTTCGCTCAAGAGCTGCGAACGCCGATG
>JBKBSH010000116.1:0-6568 GCA_046291795.1 Burkholderiaceae bacterium
GGTTCCAGCGCAGCCCGCGCCGGCCGTAGAAGCCGCCGGTCAGTTCCTGCCACACGAGATCGAAGGTCTTCAGCGGGCTTTCGCGCTGCTGCGTGCTCATTGCCGCCGCCGGCAGCCACCAGTACGCGAGCCGCGCGTTGACGAGCCATGCGAGCATCGAGAAACCCTTCGACGACATGCGGCCCAGCCCCGTCGAAACGGCCGCACCCGAGATCGCCGCCCACGCGCCGAGCGCGAGCCGCTCGCAGCGCGTCTGGCGGTCGTGCTCCTCGCGCGCGTCGGCGCCCGCGGTGTCGGCCGGTGCCGGCAGGTCCGCGAACTGCAGCCGCGAACCGACCTCGTGCGCCGGCTGCGCCCAGCGATGGAAACGGTCGTCGACGTTGATGCCCAGCGGCCCGACCGCGAGCGCCACACCCTTCCGATCCGCGCGCACCAGATTCGACGTCTGCGACAGCGTCTCGTTGACGGTCGCGCAGACGAGGTGCAGCGGACCGGCCGAACTTCCCGCGTAGTAGCTGCGCAGCGCGACCTCGTCGTCGGAGTGCGATTCGGACACGAACAGCGCGCGCGCCTCGGACGGGTTCGCGAGCGGCGTGTGCAGCGCTTCGTGAAACCGGGCGAGCCGCCTGAAGTTGGCCGCGCCGAGAAACGTGCGTACCAGCCGCGCGCAGTAGAAGCGATGGAACGTCGAGTTGTTGAGAAACCCCAGGCTTTCGCGGACCAGCGCCGCGAGCAGCGCCCACGCGAGTGCGACGCCGATCAGCAGCGCGAAGTGCCCGGTGGCGAGCCGCGCCTGCGGCTTGACGCGCAGCCCGGCGAGCGACGGGCTCCACAGGATCCACTGGACGAAGGCCACCAGCAGCGCAGCGATCGCGGCCAGCGCGGCCAGCGCAACGACGAGCGCGACGAGCCCGCGCAGCCGTGCGAGCCGCTTCTTCCAGACCGTCGCGTCCGCGCCGGCCGCCTCGCCGAGCCTGCGCGCGAGCGCAGCCGCGACCGCGATCGCGCCGCCGCCGGAGGCGAGCGCCGCGAGTTCGCCCGGGCGATTGCGCAGCCACGCGACGAACAGCGTCTGGCCGAACGAATCGACGAAACCGGCCGCCGCGATGGCCGCGAGCAGCGCCAGCGCCGCGGCGAGCGCCTGCGTGAGTCTGAGCCGCGCGCGCGCCACCGCCGATGTGTGGGTCCAGTCTTCGCCGGGCTCGAGCGTCCGCACAAGCCAGAATCGCTGGACGAGCAGTGTCGCGATCGCCAGGTACGCGCCGTAGCCGAGCAGGAAAACGACCGGGTTGTCCCAGCGGTCGAAACGTGCGAGCAGCACGCCGAAGACGACGCTCGCCACGAGCAGCCAGTACGGGCCGAGCTTGATCGCGCGCTCCTCGGCCGACAGTTTCGCCGCGCTTTCCTGCCGGAACACGAGCCAGTACGCGAGCACGAGCGGACCGCAGAGCGCGGCGGCCGCGAACGGAACGAGCCACAGGATCGGGCTCCACCACCACGCCAGCGCATCGCCGATCACCGCGAGGTCCCAGTCGAGCCCGTCGAGCCGTGGCGCGACGGCGCCGCCGATCGCCTGCCCCGCGACGTGCAGCCCGATGCGGGCCACGTACACCGCGAGCACGGCGCCGGCCAGCGCGAGCGCCAGCACGTAGTGCACTCCGATCAGCGAGCGCAGATAAAACGCCGTCATGAACAGCAGGTCGCGCGCGCCGGCGGGCGTCAGATAGCGGCCGTTCTCGCGCAGCCAGCGCAGCGGGTGGAAGATCGTCTTCTCCTCGCCCGCCGCGCCGACGCGGATCGTCGCGGCGGTCGCGTGCGGCGGGTCCGTGAGCAGCCGCTCGGCGCGCTCGGCGGCAGCCAGCGCGGACTCGGCCGCGGTCTGCGGCGCTGCGCGCGGCAGCGGGTCGGGCACGGCGAGATCGGCCGTGCGCGGAACGAACAGACTCCCCAGGAAAGCACCCGTGTAGCCGCCGCCGGAGACCGTCGACAGGTAGTCGATCTGCGGGAACAGCTTCTTCGCCGCGAGCGCCTGCGCGAGCCCGAGCGAGAAAGTCGCGCTTCGGATGCCGCCGCCCGAGAACGCGAGCCCCACCGGGTGCTCGGGCGGCAGCGCGTCGGCGCCGGGACGGCGGTGTTCCCACAGTGCGCGCCGCGCGCGGATGCGCTCGTGCTCGAGCGTCGGATCGAACGCGTCTTGTTCGTCGTTCATGTTCTCCCCCGCCGCCCCCGGCGTGCCGCGCAGGCGATCATGCCGCGCGGCGCTGCGCGCGCCATCCCGCCGATTCGCGAGCGTTCAGCCGCCGGATTCAGGCTCAGATCAGTTTGCCGATCAGAAAGACGAGCAGCGTCAGCAGCAGCGTGCTGGCGAACGGCAGCAGATACTCGCGCTTGCCGATGCGAAAACGCAGATCTCCGGGCAGCCGCCCGATGCCGAGCCGCTGCAGCCAGGGCTGCAGCGCGGTCAGCACGACGAGGCCGAGAAAGAGCGTGACGACGAAGCGCATCGGATCGGGAGTCGGCAGTCGGCTCGAAGCAGTCCGCGGCTGCCGCCGCTACAGCGTGTGCACCCGGTCGCCGCGCGCAAATCCGAGCAGCGGCGCGTCGATGCCGCGGCCGACGGCGAGCACCTTGAAGAGCTCGCCCATTTCCGCCTCCGACAGCAGCCGGTGCGCCTCGCTCGCGCGAACGTGCGTGTGGCCGTCGCGCAGGCGGTCGAGCACACCGCAGTTGAGCAGGAAGTGCGCCTGCGACGTGTAACCGAGCACGTCGAGCCCGGCTTCGTGCGCCGCGTCGGCGATCGACGTGAAGTCCACGTGTGCGGTCACGTCGTTGAGCCCCGGCAGCCAGAACGGATCGGCGTGCGCATGATGCCGATAGTGGCACATGATCGTGCCCATCAGCCGCTGCGGGTGGTAGTACTCGCGCCGCGGGAAGCCGTAGTCGATCGCCAGCAGCACGCCGCGCACGAGCCGGCGCGCGATCGTCCGCATCCACGCGTGCGCGACGAAGCCGATCTCCGACGCGTAGCCGTCGGGCAGTTCACCCGTTTCGCGCTCGATCGCGGCGACCGCGTCAGCGAGTCGCGCATCGGCCGGCCGATCCTCGAATGCGAAGCGGCCTTCGCGCACCGCCACACCGCGCTGGAACGCGGCGCCGTCGCGCTTGACGAAGAGCTTCACCGGCATCACGTCGAGCACCTCGTTGGCGACGATCAGACCTTCGAAATCCTTCGGCGGAACGTCGAGCCACTCGACCGGCCGGCCGGCCAGCAGCCGCGCCTGCCGCTCGCGCAGATCGGGCGAGACCTCCACGATCGCGTAGCGCTCGACCGGCACGCCGAGCGCGTCGAGCGCGTCCAGCAGATCGCGCGCCAGAACGCCCGAACCCGCGCCGAACTCGACGATCCGCGGCGCGCTGGACTCGAACACCTGCGTGACCTGGGCGGCGAGCGCCTGCGCGAACAGCGGACCGATCTCGGGCGCGGTGACGAAGTCCCCGCCCGACCGCGCGTCGCCGAACTTGCGCGCGCCCGCCGCGTAGTAGCCGAGGCCCGGCGTGTACAGCACCGCCTCCATGTAGCGGTCGAACGGCATCCAGCCGCCCTCGTCCTCGATCTGCGCGCGGACCGCGGCGGCGAGCCGCTCGCTCGCGGCGAGCGCCTCGGGCGAAGGCTGCGGCAGGCGCGGCGATCTCATGCCAGCGATGTTACCGGCGCTACGCGATAATCCGCGCTGGCCCGCCCCCGACCATGCGAACGACGACGACACCGGTAGCGCGCGCTGCGCGCAGCGACTCATGAAGCGGCGCCGCGCTTCGCGCGCGCGCGCGGTGCTCGTCACCGGCGGCGCGCGCCGCATCGGCCGCGCGATCGCGATCGAGTTCGCGCGGCGCGGCTGGGACGTCGCGGTCCACTACGGCACTTCGCGCAGCGACGCGCTGGCCACCGTTCGCGAGATCGAATCGCTCGGCCGCCGCGCGGTGGCGATCGGCCGCGATCTGGCGGTCGAGCGCGGCGCCCGCAAGCTCGTGCCCGACGCGATCGCCGCGCTCGGCCGGCTCGACTGCGTCGTCAACAACGCGTCGCTGTTCGACTACGACGACGCGGCGAGCTTTCGCGGCGCGACGCTGATCCGGCATCTGCGCGTGAACACGATCGCACCCGTGCTGCTGGCGCACGCGCTGCACGAGGCGCTCGCATCCGACGCGCGCGGCGTCGTGATCAACCTGCTCGACCAGAAGCTCTGGAATCCCAACCCGGACTTCTTCAGCTACACCCTGTCCAAGAGCGCGCTGAAGGAGGCGACCACGCTGCTCGCGCTGGCGCTGGCGCCCAAAGTGCGCGTCGTCGGCGTGGCGCCCGGAATGACGCTGCCGTCGCACCTGCAAGACGCGGCGGCGTTCGAGCGCACGCACCGGATGGCGCCGCTCGGGCAGGCGAGCACGCCCGAAGACGTGGCATCCGCGGTCGCATACGCCGCTGACGCGCACGCGATGACCGGAACGAACTTGTTGGTCGACGGCGGGCAGCACCTGGTGCGCACCGACCGGGACTTCAGCTTTCTGTAGCGAATGCCGCATTCCCTTCGGTTCGTCGATCGCGCGCACCGTGATCGCTGCGGCGCGATCGGTTTCGCCGCGTAGCGACGCTCGAAGAGGAGGACCAAGGATGCATCTGGAGCCCGATCCCCGCCTGGCGGCGCTGACCAAATCGATGCGCATCGGGCTGCGGCGCCTGCGCGTGCACGCGTCGGTCGGCATCCTTCCTCACGAAACGCGCCTGCGACAGCCGCTGCTGTGCGATGCCGACGTGTGGGTCGAGCAGGACGCGCCTTCGCAGGATCGCATCGCCGAGGTGCTCGACTACCGCGTCGTGCGCGAGTCACTCGTGCACAGCCTGACCGAAGGTCACACGAATCTGCTCGAGACCCTCGCCGACTGCGCGGCGCGCGAGTTGTGCCGGCTGCCCCGCGTGGTTGCCGTCCGGCTGCTGATCGAGAAGCCGAACGCGTTCGACGACGCCGAGGCGGTCGGGGTCGAACTGTTCCGCTTCAGGGAATGAGTGAGTGCAGCGAACATGAATGACATGGCGGGATTCCGGGCGCACACGGCGCGCGCAGCGCAGAAAGCCGCCCGCGAAGCGAACAAGCTGGAAAAGCGCCTGCTGCGGCTCGCGGGTCAGGCGATCGCCGAGTTCAACATGATCGAAGCCGGCGACCGCGTGATGGTGTGCGTCTCCGGCGGCAAGGACAGCCACGCGCTGCTCGACGTGCTGCTCAAGTTGCGCGAGCGCGCGCCGGTCGACTTCGAACTCGTCGCGGTCAACCTCGACCAGAAGCAGCCGGGCTTCCCGGCGCACGTGCTGCCCGAGTATCTGAAGCGCCGGGGCGTGCCGTTCCACATCGAGACGCAGGACACGTATTCGATCGTCACGCGCGTGATCCCCGCAGGCAAGACGATGTGCTCGCTGTGCTCGCGGCTGCGGCGCGGCATCCTGTACCGCGTGGCGAGCGAACTTCGCGCGACCAAGATCGCGCTGGGGCACCACCGCGACGACATCCTCGGCACGTTCTTCCTGAACCTGTTCTACGGCGGCAAACTCAAGGCCATGCCGCCGAAGCTCGTCTCCGACGACGGAAAACACGTCGTGATCCGCCCGCTGGCGTACGTGAAGGAGGACGACCTCGCGGCGTACGCGAAGCTGAAGAACTTCCCGATCATCCCGTGCGACCTGTGCGGGTCGCAGGCCCACCTCAAGCGCCAGGAGGTCAAGCGCATGCTCGCCGAGTGGGACAAGCGCTTCCCCGGGCGCATCGAGAACACCTTCAACGCGCTCGCGCGCGTGGTGCCGTCGCACCTGATGGACGCGCGGCTCGTCGACTTCCGCGCACTCGCTGCGACCGGCGCGCCGGACCCCGACGGCGACCTCGCGTTCGACGACGACCCTTGCGCAGGCGCCGAGGAGGCCGCCGGCGTGATCCGGTTCGCGGAAGCCGGCGGCGGGTAGCCGGCGTCAGCTCTCGGTCGTCTCCAGATCGCCCGGATCGAGCGAACCGACGTTTTCCTCGAGCCACGCGCGCCACGCTTCGGCGGTCATCGGCGGCACGGTCGCCTCGAGGTTCTCCCAGCGTACGCGCCACATCCCGTCGGGCAGCGGCGTGACGGTGACGCGCGGCAGCGCGCCGAGGCCGAACGTCTCGATGCGCTCGTCGACGACGGCTTCGGCCTCGTGCGGTGTGAGCAGGCGGCTGTCGTTCATGGGACCTCCGTTCGACCGGTGTGCGGTCGCGGTCGTCAGCGCGCAGACAAGCTTACCCGGCGCCCGCCCGGCCGACGCCTTGACGCAGGTCAGCGCGGCGCCCGTGCGGGCGTCCATCATGAATTCGCGACCGCGACGGCGGTCGAACGCACCGGAAGCCGCAACGGAGGCAGCGATGAGAGCGAAATCGGTTCGGATCGGCGACCTGGCGGTGCGCGACGTGGTCACCGTCACGCCGCAGACGACACTCGCCGAGTGCGCGCAGATCATGCGCAACCAGCATGTCGGCAGCGTGGTCGGGCTCGACGACAA